>JBDKUB010000508.1:0-2867 GCA_039679915.1 Anaerolineaceae bacterium | reverse complement strand
AGGATGGCGATATCATTTATTTCAGATTTAATGTGTAATTCATACCAATCATCAATGTTATGAAATTAATCTATCTACCTGACAGTGTGCAAGTTGTCATTGCGAAAGAGTGAAGCGAGTGAAGCGATCTTTCTAAAACATATCATTTTCTATGATTTAAAGTTTGCTTCGAGGTAAAAAACGCCCCTGGCAATGACGGATGATTAAAACGGTCGGGTGAGTAGAAATTAATCCACTATTCGAACCGCTATAAGTGAAATAGGTTGCTTATTAGCGATTATTGGATATGGAGAACGATTTTCCCCTGTGACCAGAGCTCTTCCAATTGGTAATATTCACGTTTATCCGGCGAAAAAATATGTAAGATCACATCGCCAAAATCCACCAGTATCCAGCCGTCTTGTGGTTTCCCCTCGATTCTGGCAGGTAATCGATAGTCTTTGTGCACGGTTTCCATGGAGGCTTCTGCCAGAGCTTGCAGCATCCTGTCGCTAGTGCCAGAACAAATTATAAAAAAATCCGCAAAAGGGGCTAAGCCTCGGATATCCAGTAATAGAATGTTTTCACCTTTTTTTTCTTCGAGTGTATCGATAATATGATGTGATAGGGCTAAAGTATCCAGAATTCACCTCAAAAAAATGATGGAATAAACAATATCCTGATGGGTTATACTCCCGGGTTTAATACTGCACGGTGTAAACAAGTATATTTCGCACCACTGGGCTGCAGATCGCTTTTATATAAATCGAGCGTAAGCACGCGGGTGGCGCCTAAAAAACCCACTTTGTATTTGGATAATACATCGAATATCTTTTGAAGATCTTGAGCAGAGGCTGAGCGGGTGACTCTTCCCAGGGTAAGATGGGGATGAAAAGGTCGCTCTTCGGGTGGATAACCCAATCGCGTCATTTGTGCCTCTATCCCATATTGGATTGCGGCTAATTCTCCGGGAGCCTGTATGTTAACCCAGATCACCCTTGGGCGGCGTAAGTTTGGGAATGCGCCTAATTCACCCACACTGATTTCGAAGGGATTATGCCCAGATGCTTCTTTATTCAAGACGGATTTTAGAATTTCCAGGTTTGCATTCGATACATCACCTAAAAATTTCAATGTCAAATGAATATTTTCCACAGGTACCCAGCGTATCGGAACACCTTTTAGGCGACTCTGCAATTCGTTGGATATCTGTGATAATTCTGCCTGAATTTCACTGGATAAAGCTATGGCTATAAATGCGCGAATGACACTTTTCATCATATCTGGTCAGTTTTTTCGATTTTATCACGGAGTGTTTCAACGGGACTGAAAGGCTTTTTCAATGGCGTCCTTTAAATCGGTATAGCTGACCGGTTTGGTTAAATACTCATTTGCCCCTGCCTCGAGGCAGGTTTGTTTATCGGAAGGCATACTATTAGATGAAATAATAATGACCGGAATTCCAATCAAGCGAGGGTCGGTTCGCATAAAATTTAATACATCCAAACCCGAAATCCCCGGCATTACGATGTCTAATAATACCAGATCAGGTTTTAGGCTGGTAAGCATATGGATTGCGTTTTTACCACTATAAGTACATTCCGGCTGGTAGCCGCTTATCCGCACCATTTCAGCCAGCATTTCTGCTGTATCTGCTTCATCCTCGACGATCAAGATTTTTTGTTGGATTGTTGCCATGGTAATTTCTGAATCACCTTCGCTGACCGGGTTGATATTTAGACGATAGCATAAGATGAGTGATAATGCAAGAGGAGAGATGTATGACTATTTCCCACTTTATGAAAAGATTTTACTGCAAAATATAAAGAAGTAATTCTATGTTTTATCGATGTATTTTTCCCGTTTAAATAATAACCTCCAATAATTTCCGCTCTCGCTGGCGGTGCAGATTCCGACCATTTCCCAACCGTCTTTACCCAACTGATTGAGATAATCCATTAAAGGATGCGTTTTTCGTTGCACCAGTTGATCATTTATCTGATCGATTTCGGTATTAAAGGCAAGGATATAATGCTATTCCCACTGGGGCATGGTTTTTGTCCTTCCTTTACATATAAATTTATTCTATATTATCGGATAAAGTATTCGTAATAATCACGATCTGAAGCTGAGGAATAATAGATATACCTTGATTATTCGTCAATTCCTGAGGTAGATGATATCATAGAAAGAGGCGGCTGAAAAACACTTTCGATTGAAAGAAGTGTGATGATTACAATCAGGGTATAATTTTCTGATAATGATATATAGATAAAAGGATAAAGTATTTATAGAAACAGTGTTTGATTCTATGTAAAATGAACTTGATATTGGAGTGAGTTTATGCCTCAAATTGGAAAATCAGTTGCCCGTATAGATGCTATCGGTAAAGTGACCGGAAAAACCCTCTTTCCCGGTGATATCAATCTACCCGGTCAAACCTATATGAAAGTGTTGTTTGCAAACCGACCTCATGCGATTATTCGCTCGATCGACACAAGCCAGGCGGAAGCACTTCGCGGGGTTATTGCCATTTTCACTGCCAAGGATGTACCGGTAAACGAATATGGACTATCGATGCCCGATCAACCGGTTTTGTGCGGGCCGGGTTCGAACAAGCCATACGCTGACAGGGTTCGTTTCATCGGCGATCAGGTGGCGTTGGTAGTCGCGGAAAGCGAGGCAATCGCTTCGCAGGCGCGTGAATTAATCCATGTAGATTATCAAGATCTCCCGGTAATTACGGATCCCTTGGTAGCGATGCAGCCGGGTGCCGAACTACTCCACCCCGAACGCGATTCGAATATATTTTGTCATCTCCGCATCCGTAAAGGTGATGTCGAAGCCGGCTTTGCCCAAGCAGATGTTATTGTCGAAGGGGAATACCG
>JBDKUB010000019.1:0-4702 GCA_039679915.1 Anaerolineaceae bacterium | reverse complement strand
TCTTATGATTTTAACTAATTCTTGCATTTACTAACCCCACCCCGTGGGATTGTCCTAAAAGAAGGCTGTCACCTCGAGCGAAGCGAGAGGTCTTTTCATAAATATGCTAAGATGTCTCGCTTCGCTCGACATGACATATATGACTTATTGGACAGCCCCAGTGAGAGTGGAGTCAAATATGTCAAGAAAATGCAAAATTATGAATCATGCTTGACAGAGTACACGATACCCACAATCGCCATGAATGAAACAGGAGTTCATTAAACCTTGTAACGATATTTATTAATTAACACTACCTTTGCCCTTTTATTTAAAATTTGATCTCAAGTCAATCAAGCAGGCGAATTCTGTGATCATATTGGAAAACTTGTCTGGTTTATCCATACACGAGACCCTAAAGGTTTTCTCACCCTTCCAAGATTTTTTTCTTACAGGGCATCTTTACTAAAAATTAAAGATGATTCGCAATGGAAACCTTTAGGGTCCCCTTTTAATGTGAACGTGCAAAGATAGAATTATTAAATAAAAATCGATGGTTACTATTTTACATGACCCAAGTTAGATATAGAAGGCACAAAAATTGCATAAAATAAACAAGCGATTTCTGCCATATTTGCTTCCATGCTATAATTCACTCAGGAGAAACCCATGAGTTTTGACCCAACCTCCTTTAAAAATTTTATCCTGATTATGACAGCTTGGGGGGGAGCTTTTTTCGCTGCCCTCTGGTTATCCCTGGTCATCTGGACATACCGGGATATCTGCAGGCGTGCCCGCGATCCATTAGCCCGGATTCTAGCCGTGCTGGTCGTAGCGGTTCTATTCTTACCGGGTATCATTATCTATTTGATTTTACGACCGCCGCGGACGCTCGAAGAAGAATATCAAGCCTCGTTGGACGAAGAGGCATTACTGCAAACGATCGAAGATGTGGCTCTATGCCCAGGATGCAGCCGGCGTGTAAAGGATAATTGGATAGTCTGTCCCAATTGTTTTACTAAATTGAAAAAACCATGCCATCAATGCGGCAAGCTGATGGAGTTGCCCTGGGATATATGCCCTTACTGCGCAACCCCTGCCCCTGGAATGCGCCGCGAGGGTCTCTCCCTCGATGAAGCACTAAGAACCTCTCCAGTTGAAAAAGAGAATCAAGATATCTAAATAATAAAAATCAGAGAAAAAAAGCGACGCTCCAATTCGAAGCGTCGCTTTTATTTTTGTTAGAGAGCTTATCTTCCGATAGCCGACCACCCGGCATATTTAGCCATATCGCCAAGTTCAGCTTCGATACGTAACAATTGGTTGAATTTCGCAACCCGATCAGATCGGGCTGGGGCACCGGTTTTGATCTGCCCCATATTGAGCGCAACCGCCAAATCAGCAATGGTCGTATCTTCAGTCTCACCCGATCTGTGTGATGTAACAGCCCGCCAACCGGCACGATGGCAAGTTTCTACCGCTTCGATGGTCTCGGTGAGCGTCCCAATCTGGTTGAGCTTGACCAATAAGGCATTGGCAGCCTTCTCTTTGATGGCTTTGCGTACACGTTCAGGATTGGTAACCAATAGATCGTCACCCACAATTTGTATCCGATCGCCCAATTCTTTGGTGAGCATCTTCCAACCCTCCCAATCATCCTGCGCCAAACCATCTTCGATGGAGACGATTGGATATTGATCCACCCAAGATTTCCAGAATGCCACCATTTGTTCACTGGTCAATTTTTTGCCCTCTTTGCGCAAGTTGTAGGTTTTTTCATCAGCATCATAAAATTCAGATGCGGCCGGATCTAGAGCTATTGCAACCTGCTCACCTGCTTTATAACCTGCCTTTTCGATCGCAGTCAGGATGACTTCCACTGCTTCTGAATTTGCTTTTAAAGCGGGGGCATATCCTCCTTCATCACCAACTAAAGCAGTATATCCTTTGCTTTTCAGCACAGCTTTCAAGTTGTGGTAAATTTCTGCTCCCCAGCGAATCCCTTCGGCAAAAGAGGGCGCACCAAGAGGCATGACCATAAATTCCTGAGCATCGGTAGATTGCCAACTGGTATGCGCACCGCCGTTCAAGATATTCATCATGGGCACCGGTAGAACATGAGCAAAAACACCGCCAATATAACGATACAGGGGCAATGCGACTGAATTTGCAGCCGCCTTGGCAACCGCCAGGCTAGTTCCCAGCATTGCGTTAGCACCAAGGTGAGATTTGTTAGGGGTGCCATCCAACTCGATCATGGCATAATCGATAGCACGTTGATCGAGAGCGTCCCAACCTATCAATTGATCAGCAATTTCTTCGTTGACATTATCTACAGCTTTCAGCACACCCTTTCCTAAAAAGCGGGATTTATCGCCGTCGCGCAATTCCAATGCTTCATGCACCCCGGTGGATGCTCCGGATGGGACGGCAGCTCTACCCCATGACCCATCCATTAATACCACTTCAACTTCTACTGTGGGGTTACCTCGCGAATCGAGAATTTCTAATGCAGTAACATCTTCAATAATTGTATCCATATATTCACCTCTTACAGTATTATTTTCAGTCGAGCTAAACCTGATTGTTTTTCAAAATGAAATATCTTATTGTGAAATTAAGTATAATCGATTTCCAGCTATCCAAAACACTTTCCGCCACCAGTTTTTCAAGGAAATACCCAACCACTTTTATTGGTTAGGCTTTTTCACTTTCCATTTCTGCGCTTGCATTTCTCAACGATTTCTCTCTGGCTGCCTTTAAAAATCCAACAAAGAGCGGATGAGGGCGGTTAGGACGGGATAAAAATTCGGGATGGAATTGTGTACCAACCATAAAAGGATGGTCTTTTATTTCCGCAATTTCGACCAACCTGCCGTCTGGCGATATCCCGGAATAAACCATACCCGCTTTTTCCAGCTCATCCCGGTAATTATTATTAAATTCAAAACGATGACGATGCCGCTCTTGAACCATATCCTGATCGGTAAACTCTTTATATGCTGCCGCAGCCATGCTACCGGGTTGAAGGACACAGGGATACAACCCCAAACGCATCGTACCTCCCATATCGACAATGCCGCGCTGGTCGGGCATTAGATCGATCACCGGGTGAGGTGTCGAGCGGTCGAATTCAGAGGAATTAATTTGGTCATTGCCAAAAACAACTCTGGCGAATTCCACCACCATTAATTGCATGCCAAGGCACAGCCCTAGGTAGGGGACCTTATTCTCACGCGCATATCGGGCGGCGACAATTTTCCCTTCGGTGCCCCGGCTGCCAAATCCCCCCGGCACCAAAATGCCATCCACCTTCTGAATGATATCCATGCCTTTGCCTTTTTCCAAATCAGCCGAAGCGACCCATTCGATTTTCACTTCTAATCCTAAGTTAAGGGCGGCATGTTTAAGGGCTTCCCGTACGCTTATGTAAGCATCATGCAATTCGACATACTTTCCTACCAAAGCAATTCTGACCTCCGGTTTTTCTCTCTTGACTTCGGCTACCAACGCTTCCCATTGGCTCCAATCCGGTTCCTTGCGGGCTTTCAACCCCAACCTTTCCATCACATAATCACCCACGCCCAATTGTTCCAATATCAGGGGTATTTCGTAAAGGATCGGCCGGGTAACCATGGGAATGACTGCCTGACGATCGACATCACAAAATAATGCAATCTTATCTCTCAGGTCTTCTCCAATGGGTTGGTCCGAACGAGCAACGATGATATCCGGCGAGATACCAATCGAACGCAGTTCACTCACCGAATGTTGAGTGGGTTTGGTTTTCAATTCTCCGGTCGCCCCAATATAGGGCAGCCAGGTAACATGGATATATAAGGTATTTTCTCTTCCGACTTCGCGTCGCATTTGGCGTAACGACTCTAAAAAAGGTAAAGATTCGATATCACCCACGGTACCCCCGATTTCGACTAGAACGATCTCAGCTCCCGTGGTTTTGGCTACCAATCCAATCCGTCTTTTTATTTCATTCGTAATATGAGGAATAACCTGAATTGTTCCGCCCAGGTAATCACCTCGCCGTTCTTTACTGATGACGTCCGCATACACTTGCCCGGTTGTGACATTGCATACCTTATTCAAACTTACGTCGATGAATCGTTCGTAATGGCCTAAATCAAGATCGGTTTCGGCGCCGTCATCTAAAACAAAAACTTCCCCATGCTGATAAGGACTCATTGTCCCCGGATCTACATTTATATATGGATCCAATTTTTGAACAGCGACCTGAAACCCTCTCTCTTTCAATAATCTACCTAAGGCTGCTGCGGTCACACCTTTACCTACCGAGCTAACTACTCCGCCGGTAAAAAAAATGTATTTGGTCGTCATGGATTGTATTCCTCCAATTATAATAATCGACTTAATAACTCAAGTTTAATCCCTAAAAATATCGCCATACAAAGACAGTGGGGAGGACCGTTTGCTGCAGGCCTCCCCACGAATTTTCGAAGATGATTTTAGGGTGAGAAATTTCATTCTAATAACCATGCCATACCATGCTCTGTTTTATTCGATCCATGGAATAAGGATTCCAAATAAGCATAGTCGTACTCAAATACCGGGACTGCCGTTTCAGTGTAAATCACCGCTAATATTACGCAACCACTATCTCTACGAAAAACCATTTGTTTCGACATATCCCTGAATTATCAATTCTCCGAAAGTTGAAAGCTTCTACCTTAATATTTTTTGAGTTTAC
>JBDKUB010000135.1:0-5812 GCA_039679915.1 Anaerolineaceae bacterium | reverse complement strand
AAAAGGCTGCGGATTGCGTCATCCCGGCGGCGATAACAACCAAGGCTTTCCAGAGCCAAGGTGAGTTCTTCGGTGACCACCGGCACTTGCATTCTTTCCGCTAAACGAATGGCGATTGATTGACTCTCAGGATGCGATTCTTTTTCGGGCATAATAACCCCTAGCACATTTTGTGCGCCAAAGGCACGTGTGCACAGCGCCAGTGTGACGGAAGAGTCGATTCCACCACTGATGCCCACAACAGCGCCGCGTTTACGCAGTCGCTGATGAACAACTTGCTGTAAAGATGCCACAATTTTCTGTGTTTCCTCAGCAGCATTCAAGTGGAGGGCATTTCGGTCGAACTTTTCCTGCTTCGATTTTTCAATATTCGCCATTCATTGCCTGTATGGGGCTACCCCAAAAACCCTAAATATTATGTAGAACCATGTCCTGAGCATAAGCGAAGGAGCAGCGAGACATCTAAACTTGTTATGAAAAGATCCCCCACTTCGCTCGGGGTGACAATTTTCTTTTAGGTCATTCCCTTTGACCATGCGATTCTTCTTTACCATCGATATTTTTGATTTTCGCTGACCTGGGTAATGGAATCTTACGAAACTCGAAAATGAAAAACTGTAAAAGCAATTGTGTGGAAAGAATACCGGTTAATGCCATTTCATCCGTTTCGCTCAAGTGTAACCCGCTTTCTGCCTTGCGCATAAGCTGGGAAACCGCAGCCGGGATAAAAATGCCGCTGTTTTCGATGGCTTCCTTAGAGATCAGTTCTTTTACGTAAGATGGTCGATTCTCACCGGGATAAAAGCTGGAGCGAATAGGCGCCCGGTAAGGATGTTTCTGACGATGAAGGATTTCCTGAGGGACATAACGCTGCCCCAATTGCTTGAGCAGCCATTTTTCTTTTAGCGTCCTTAGCTTCATGTTGGAGGGAAGTCGGTTGCAAAATTCAATCACGCGATGATCGAGAAAAGGATACCTGCCTTCCACTGAATGCGCCATGATCATCCGGTCACCCTGAGCAGCCAGAAGATAAGGTGAAAGAAACGTCATGATTTCTAGATATTGGGCTTGTGCCAGGCTGCTCCACCACGAAAATTTTTCGGGTAATTCTATAGAAAATGAATTCGATTTGGTATCAGAGGGAATGGCTAGAAAACGATGCGTGCGCATTGTGTTTCCCCAGCGGATGGCGTGAGAGTAATAAGGGGATGCCGTATCGCTCAAACCATTGCCAAAAAACGCTTTTAAGTATGCTTCACCGGAGGATTTTAATGGAGCGATATCCGAATATAAGCGCCATAAGAGTTTGGGGCGAATAGTCGATTGAGGGTTTTTTGCCCAAAAACGGCGCACCTTGGCTTCCTTGAAAATATCATACCCTGCCAGAAATTCGTCGGCGCCTTCGCCGGTAACCACAACCTTAAATTGTGACTCTTGCACCAATTCGGAGAGCAAATACATCGGGGCAGGTGCCGTGCGTAATAAGGGCGTTTCAGCATGGTAAACAACCTGAGGAAAAATGCTGCCTATATCCTGTCGATGAGCCAGTTTTGTATGGTGGCGAGTGCCAAGATGCTCCGCCATGCACCGTTGATAGCGGCTTTCATCGAAGTCGCTGTCTTCAAAAGCAATCGAGAAAGTCTCGATGGCATTGTTGAAATGGCTGCGTATCATTGCACACAAGAGTGACGAATCCAATCCACCACTCAAATAAGCGCCGACGGGAACATCTGCCCTTAACCTCACGCGTATGGCATCCATCAGCAGATTCTCGAACTCTTCGATTTTGTTCGTTTCCCAGCGTCGATATTCGGCAGATGAACATTGTGGCACGGCTTCTTCTATGAAATCCATCGCCCAATAGGATTGCAGACGAATTTCACCCGCCCGCGCCAGTAAATAATGAGCAGGCGGCAATATTTGAATGCCCCGAAAGATCGTGTTGGGTGGCAAAACGCTCCAATAGGTGAATACCTGTACGAGGGCTTGGGTATCGATTTCTGCCTGTAAACCGGGATATGCCAGCAGCGCTTTTATCTCTGAACCAAACAGCAGCCGTCCGTTATGCAATGCATAAAATAAAGGGCAGATTCCCACCCGGTCTCGTGCTAAAAAAAGCTCTTTCTTTTTTACATCCCAGATCGCTAGCGCAAACTGCCCATTAAGCTGGTTCAAGCAATGAGGACCCAATTCCTCGTAGAGATGCAGGACGACTTCCGTATCGCTAGATGTCGTAAAGACATGCCCATTTCGTTCGAGATCTAGGCGCAACTCGATATAATTGAATATCTCCCCATTCAATACAATCCACAAGCTGCCATCTTCATTGCCAATGGGCTGTGAACCACCCCTCAAATCGAGAATGCTCAGGCGGGCGTTGGCTATTCCAACCTGAGCATCGCTATACAAACCAAACTCATCAGGTCCGCGGTGTTGGATCATCCCCAACATATCCAGCAAATACTCTTTTTCAGGCGGCGGATTTTGTTGGAGATTGTATATTCCGGTAATGCCGCACATGGCTATTCTAGAACTTTATAACCCTTTAACTGGGATTTCATTATTTTCCCATTGGCATTAAGGGGCATTCTTTTTATGATATCGACTTTATGGGGCACCATATAACGCGGTAACACCCGCCGGCAATGGGCGAGAATGTCATTGGTATTCAATTGAGAGCTGGATCGCAGCGTGACAAATAAGTGAATGGCTTCACCGTGAGCCAGGTCCGGTTCGCCCACAGCAGCCGCCGAGACAATATCTGTTAGTGTTAACACATTGGCTTCGATTTCCTGGCTGCTGATGCGATAACCCTGGCTTTTAATAAAATCGCTCATCCGATCGACAATGGTGATATAGCCATCCATATCGACGGAGGCGATATCGCCGGTGTGTAACACACCGCCCGGGAATTTTTCGTATGTCCCTTGCGGATCGTTCAGGTAGCCGGGGGATATATTATCCCCGCGGGCGATGATCTCTCCAACCTGCCCGGTTTCCACTGGCTGGTTGAATTCATTGACTACCGACAATTCCACTCCCGGTATGCCCTTGCCGATCGAACCCAATTTGGTTTCCAATTTTTCCGGCGGCAGACAAGATAAGCGTGCCGTGGCTTCGGTTTGACCATACATAACGAATATTTCTGCTTGAGGTAAGGTATCGATCAATTCTTTCAATAAGACTTCATGCAATTTTCCACCCGCCTGTTGGACCTTAAACAAGTGAGGTAATGTGCGTTTAGGAAAAGTGGTATTGCGAAGCAATGTTTGAAAGGTGGAGGGTACACCTGCTATGGCTGTGCAGTCGGTTTGTTCCATCAAGTCCAATATAATCTCGGGATACACAAAATTATTAGCCAATATTAGAGTTCCCCCTACCCTCAAATGGGTATGCAATAGTGAAGTACCAAAACAATAATAAAACGGTAATACAGCCAAAATGCGTTCGCTTGATGTAAGCCCTAAAGAAGTAATGATCGACTCGGTATTGGCACGGATATTTTTGTGGGTCACTCGCACCACGCGCGGCAATGCCGTCGTTCCGGAGGTAAACATGAAGGCAGCATCCTGGTCTTCATCGATTGGCACGGTGATCGGTGCACGATTGGATTCCAACAATGATGATTGATGGTCGAAAATTAAGGGAGTTTTCTCAGGTAGAACGGAAATGTATTTATTAAAGTAGCGCCGTTCGATACATATAGCTTTGCAGTGTACAAATCGCTCGTGCTTTCGAAAGGTATCCGGCAATATAACTGGGGCGAATGGAACAGCAACACCCCCTAAACCCATGATCGCCAGATAGGCAGTAATCCAAAAAAAGGAATTGCTTGCCAGGATGCCAATCCGGTCTCCGGGTTGAACATCCAATGACTTTAGACTAACTGAGAAACTACCCAGCGCCCGGCGCAGATCGCTGTATGAATAACTAATACCACCCGAGATGATCGCAGTTTGCTCATTACGACCATGTTCAAGGAGGTATTCGGTAATGTTCATGAAACATCGTCCTGGCAGCGCTGGATATATGCAGCCAGTCTGCTGATTGAATCAAAATTATCCGGTGTAATATCCTGATCTTTAACCGAGAAGCCAAATGTCTCTTCTATGAACATCACTATTTCCAACACGCTGGTGGAATCAATGATGCCTTCATCCAAGAATGAGGCATCATCGGAGAAGGGAAATCCATCACTTCGATAAAGGATATTTTGGGCAATGTAATCACGGATTATTTCGTTAATCGAACCCATTCGCTATTTGCCTTTGGTCATCTATTTGAGAATAATCGGTAAAATCGAATTGTAGAATTGAACGTTAGTGGATAATTGGGATGAATTATTCGATAGATTAGTATCGGTAATATTCGAAGAAGCGATAACTGCTGTATTGGTGATGATACCGGTAAGTGTGGGCGCAACTACCTTAATATTAATAGGTGAATCAGCACCTACGGGTAATATTGATTTTGAACAACCCACGGTCGTGTCGTTTCCATTACATGACCAACCGCTACCCGAAACGCTATCGAAGGTAACGCCGGCGGGTAAGGTATCTGTGACGACAACCGAGCTAGACTGGCTGGGACCGTTATTTTGAATGTTTAGCTGATAGGTAAACAATTCTCCCACATGAACCGGTTCCGAAATGATATTTTGAGTAATCTCAAGGTCACCATAACCATTAAAGATATCGACGTCGGTGGCTGTGTTGTTGGTGGTATTCGTTTCGATTGCACCCGAAGGTGGCGTAATGGTAACCGTATTGGTTAACCAACCTGAGGCAACAGGCGAGGTGGTCGTGGTGAGAACCACGGTGATTGCGCCATTCACTAATAAATCCAAACCCAAATCGATATCGTCGCTTCCGCTATCTTCGTAACAATCGGACCCCGGGGAAGCCAGGCAAGTCCAATCGGCAGCAGTGACTTCGTCTGGGAGAAGATCACTAAGTGTGACGTTGTTGATTTTTCCAGGTCCTGTATTACCAAGCGTAATCGTATAAGTGTTGGAAGCGCCCGCCGTTGTATAAGTTAAATTATCAGTTTTACTTACTGAGAGATCAACGGATATATATTCATATGCCCCAATATCACAAATTTCACTCGTATCGCTGTTGCTATCCACATGGCGGAATAACCCGCGCTGGTCGTAATCCAAGGGATTATCCGAAAAATCGGTGCAGCCGCCAGGATTACCTGCGTCAATTGCCGGGCTGGTGGAGGGCAACGCATGAGTGAACGAAGCTCCGCCATTGTCTTGTAACACGCCAAGCTGAGGATTGACCGAGTTATTATCCCCGCTACCGCTAAATAGACAAGAATCATCACTGCTCATGTTATATCCTAGAGAAGTGATAGCACCTGCACAATTATTTTCACTTATAGCTGCATTCACGATGCTGTTTTTCATAGAAAACAACACACCATTATTATAAATATTGCCTCCTGAAGCAGCCTGGTTTTCCATCAGGGTAGCATTTGCCAGGCTGGCATTGGCATTGTTGTAAATACCTCCACCATTAGACGAAGCTAAATTTCCGCTGATGGTGCTGTTAGAAAGGGTGAACGAACCACTGGCGTAAATTCCACCACCATTGCTACCTGAAGTATTACCACTGATTGTGGACTGGCTGACAACCAATGTTCCGGTCGAGCCAATCCCGCCTCCATTCATCGAGGTCGCTGCATTTCCATAAATCGAACTGTTTTCAATCTGCATTGTTCCGCCGTTATTGTATACTCCCCCCGCATTACTTTGCGCATGATTGTTGGAGATAGTCGTCCGGGTCATCACCACCGTACCGCTGGA
>JBDKUB010000561.1:0-2697 GCA_039679915.1 Anaerolineaceae bacterium | reverse complement strand
TTGCCATAGCTACCTCCGGCCCTGGGGCGACGAATTTGGTGACCGGTATAGCGACTGCCATGATGGATTCATCTCCCATAGTTTGTATTACCGGGCAGGTGGCGTCTGACTTGATCGGCGGTGATGCATTCCAAGAAGTCGATGTGACCGGCGTCACATTGCCAATCACCAAACACAATTATCTGATAACACATGCCAGCGAGGTTGCTCAAACAGTGCGGGAAGCATTTTACATTGCTCGCAGTGGCAGACCGGGTCCCGTGTTGATCGATATATGTAAAGATGCTCAGGTGGAAAAAGCCGAATTTGTTTATCCGGAACACATTGATTTGAGGGGATATAAACCCCCAATTTGTCCGGCAGAGTCCGAGCTGCAAAAAGCCGTTGAAATGATCGATCAGGCTGAGAAACCCGTCATTCTAGCAGGTCACGGTATAAAAATTTCGAAGGCTTATTCTGCATTGAGGGAATTGGCAGAGAAAGCCGATATTCCTGTTGCGATGACACTTTTAGGATTAGGATCTTTCCCGGCTTCTCATCCCCTGGCTCTGGGGATGATGGGGATGCACGGCGAAGCTTACTGCAACATGGCAATTCAAGATGCCGACCTAATCATTGCCCTGGGAATGCGCTTCGATGATCGGGTCACCGGTAATTTGAAGATGTATGCGCCGCGCGCGCGTAAGATTCACGTCGAAATCGATCCTTCAGAAATCCACAAAAATGTGGCTGTGGATTTACCCCTGGTGGGCGATTTGAACGCGACCCTGAATGCGTTATTACCCTTGGTGAAAGCAAAATCGAATCGAAGCTGGAACGAAACCATCGAGAATTGGCGCAACGAATCTCAAATGCGGGATATCTTATCTCAACCCAAGAATGGAAAGCTCTATACTGCCCAGGTCATCTATGAGATTTGGAAGGAAACCCATGACGAGGTGATCGTGACTACCGGTGTAGGACAACACCAAATGTGGGCGGCGCAATATTACCGTGTAGAAAAGCCCAACCAACTGATTACATCGGGCGGGGCGGGGACGATGGGGTTTGGTTTACCATCGGCTATTGGGGCTTGGTTTGCCAACCGAGATTCAGAAGTTTGGGTCATCGATGGGGACGGTAGTTTTCAAATGACACAAGCCGAATTAAACACAGCCATTCAAGAAAAAGCGAACGTCAAAGTGGCGATTATGAACAACAATTTCTTGGGCATGGTGCGTCAGTGGCAAGAATTTTTCTTCAACAGCCGCTATGTTGGGACACCGCTGAAAGGCCCGGATTTCACCATGATTGCAGCAGCGCATGGCATCCCCGCCCGCAGAATCACCCGCCATGACGAAGTGCAAGAGGCAATTTCTTTTGCTCGCCAAACGAAAGGCCCGGTGGTGCTGGATTTTCGGGTTGTCAAAGAAGATGCAGTCTATCCAATGGTACCCACCGGAGCCGCTTTGGACGAAATGATTCGCCGTCCAGTTCCGCCTGCTGAAGCATATGTCGAGGCAGATTTAGCAAAAACAACTGCATAGGTGAATAGAAGTATTGTTTAGGAGATTATCATGCAACATACCCTCATTGCCCTTGTAGAGAATAAACCTGGCGTTTTGAACCGGGTCGCTTCTTTATTTCGGCGCAGGAATTTCAACATCGAATCGCTCAATGTTGGTAGGACAGAAAAACCGGATATCTCACGAATGACCATCGTGATGGATAGTCAATTCAACCAAGCCAGTCAGGTTGAGGCGAACCTGTATAAATTGGTCAATGTCATCGATGTGCAGGACCTAACCGACCAGCCCTCGGTTTTGCGGGATCTGGCATTAATCAAGGTGCAAGCCAGCCAGGATAAACGAGCCGAAGTCGCCAATTTGGCATCGATATTCCGCGGCAAAATCGTCGATGTCGCCGAAGATTCGGTCATCGTCGAAATTACAGGTACGGAAGATAAAATCGAAAGTCTGGTCGAGTTATTGAAGCCATTAGGTATCGTAGAGATGGTGCGAACCGGGCAGGTTGCAATGGTGCGCGGCAATTCATCCGGTGTACGGCATACTCCCGGCGCTAATGGTTCTGACACCATGGAAACAGCGTTAGAAATTTGATGTACAAAATTGGAGAATAATAATATGGCAGTGATTTATTACGACAAGGATGCAGATCCTAATCGCATCAAAAAAGCGAAAGTAGCCATCGTCGGTTTTGGTTCGCAAGGCCATGCGCACGCGCTCAACCTAAAGGATAACAGCGTCGAAGTCCGGGTTGGGCTGCGTCCCGGCAGCAAGAATTGGGATAAAGCCACCGCTCAGGGATTAGAGGTATACCCTGTAGACGAAGCAGCCGCATGGGGAGATATGGTGATGATTCTAGCGCCCGATACCGTACAGGCAGATATCTACCGGGAATCCATCGCACCTCATATGAAAGCCGGTAAAACCCTCATGTTTGCGCATGGTTTCAATATTCGCTATAAGACTATTGTGCCTCCTCCCGATGTCGATGTCAGCATGGTAGCGCCAAAAGCGCCGGGGCATCGCGTGCGCGAAATTTTCGTGGAGGGAGGCGGCACCCCCTGCTTACTCGCTGTGCATCAGGATGCCAGCGGAGAAGCCAAAGCTAATGCTCTCTCTTATGCTTACGCTCTGGGTGCTACCCGCGCCGGCGTTCTGGAAACGACTTTCACCGAAGAAACTGAGACTGATT
>JBDKUB010000409.1:0-7617 GCA_039679915.1 Anaerolineaceae bacterium | reverse complement strand
AGATGCTGCCCATGCAGGTTGGCTGGAACTCACTGGCATTGGTGAACCTGGTTGCCTCTCCAATTTCTCTAAAGTGACAGCCTCTTCATTAACTTGTTCTGGTGTTTGTATATTATCGGTTACATATGCAAAATAAGGATCGAGCTCGAATAATTTTTCCAGATATGGTTGGGCTTCTTCTTTCCGATCAGATTTTTTATAGACTTCTGCTAATATGCGATTAGCTTCGAAACTGTAGGGTAATTTATTGATGATCTCATTACTAATTTTAGCTGCTTCAGCAAGCTGACCGGAAAGATAATAAGCTTTTGCCAGGCTCGTTTGAAGATCGAACCGGGTTGGATCTTCGGTCAAGGCTATTTTTAGTTCGGCTATTGCTTGAGGGAATAGATCGCCGCGGATATACATGTGTGCCAGGGCGCCTCTTGTCAACCTTATTTTCGATGGTTCGACACCCTCGCGTTTCCCATGTAGTCGACGAAGCTCTCCCTGCACAGCATTATTCGATGGCTGCAATTCGAAAGCTCGTTCCATGTGCCATAGGGCATCATCCAAATTCCCTTCGTCTTCCCGAATAATGCTCATGCCGACATGGGAAATAAAATCTTCCGGAAATGAAGACAACACGCGCTGGAAAATATCTCCGGCATCGCCATAGCGTTGGTTTTCTAGAAACGCTTTGCCTAATAATCTGTAAGTATCGATGTGCTTTGGATAGGATTTGAGTATATTCCTGCAATGGGCAATTGCCTGATCAAACTGATTATGGGCAATCATTTCCTCAATTTCATGGTTATAGGCTCTTAAAGATATAGTTGCCATATATTTTCTCCATTCCCACTAAATCCAAAACACATTTTATGAGATGCATGATTCATTCCAATTAATAAACAGACATTGTTAATCTTAATTAACTCATAATCGAATCGAGGATACATCATAGATTAATGGGTGTCAAGTTTAATATCATATTTTATTGTACGACATTATAGCAATTATAAAACGCATTTGCTTTTGATAGGATATTAAAAAAAATACCAACCGATTTTAAAAATTATAATCGGTTGGTTGTATTTTGCTACTGTTATTTCTTGCGTTAAACGGGATTTTCTACCTGCTTGGTTTCCTTTTTGCTGCGAAGGATAGCCCATCCCACTAAAATAAGCAGAATGACGGCAACCAATACAACACCAATATTGACGCCGCCTTGTGGGTTGATCAAATTGTATTTCACAATAACCGGTGCACCGAGCAGGCTGACCAGGTTTACTACTTTGATCATTGGGTTGAGGGCAGGACCTGCCGTATCCTTCAAAGGATCGCCCACAGTATCACCTACGACGCTTGCTTTATGCCGTTCGGAGCCTTTCCCGGTATTTGCTTCCAGGTTGCGAGGCTCATCTTCGATGGACTTTTTAGCATTATCCCAGGCGCCCCCACTGTTTGCCATGAATACGGCTAATAACTGACCACTCAGGATGATACCTGCTAAAAATCCGCCCAGAGCTTCGACTTGTAATATTAAGCCCACTGCAATCGGCATAAGTACGGCGATGGTTGCCAGAGGAATCAGTTCTTTTTGGGCGGCTGCCGTGGAAATTCCAACCACGCGAGCATAATCGGGTTGGACTTTCCCTTCCATAATCCCCGGAATACGAAATTGACGACGTACTTCTTCGACGATCATACCAGCCGCGCGGCTTACTGCCTTGATCGATAACGAACTAAACAACCAGGGTATTGAACCACCTAACAACACACCGATGAAAACTTTTGTCTCGGAGAGGCGAATGGCGGTCATTGGGACCATCCCCAATTGATTTTGAACGCGAGCCACATCGGTAATGTAGGATGCATACAGACTCGCGGCGGCTATCACAGCTGATGCAATAGCAACGCCTTTGGTAATGGCTTTGGTGGTATTTCCAACCGCGTCGAGGTCAGCCATAATTTGGCGGGCGCGTTTTGTTGTGTCATCTTCCATATCATGCCAAGCCATTTCGCCAATTCCATTGGCGTTGTCGGATATTGGCCCGTAAGAGTCCATTGCCACATTGTTTCCGGTATGGCTGAGCATACCAATGCCGATCATTGCTACCGCATATAGAACGAAGGTGCTGGCTTGAGAACCGTAAAGCAGCACAGCAAAAATAAAGCTGATGACGATTACGAGTAAAGCCCATACGCTCGATTCCATGCCAACGGATAACCCAGATAGGATGGTGGTTGCGGGACCGGTATTGGTTGCTTTGACGATTTCTTTCACCGGAGGATTTTTGGTCGATGTAAAGTAAGAGGTAAGCGGGTTAAATGTTATTGCCAAACAAACGCCAATCGAGGTTAAAGCAGCCATACGCCAATCGTGGGCATAAAGAATTGCTACCAGAAAGGACCAAATAATTGTATTTACACTGGAAACTTCATACGAGCGGAACATGGCTTCTTCGGCATCGTGGGCTCGCAGGAATTTCCATGGGAAATGTTCCCAAATGGGTACGGTGAAAGTGCCGATGATGGAACTGATAACACCAATACCGCGTATGATGAGCGGGTATATGATCCATTTAAGCTCACCGGTAATACCGACCAAAGCCAACCCCAGGATTAGAGCTGAAACGATGGTGACTTCATAAGATTCGAAAATATCTGCAGCCATTCCTGCGCAATCGCCAACATTATCACCGACCAGGTCTGCGATGACAGCAGCATTGCGGGGATCATCCTCTGGGATGTCTTTTTCGACTTTGCCGACCAGGTCAGCACCTACATCGGCAGCTTTGGTGTAAATGCCACCACCCACTCGCATGAAAAGAGCTATCAAGGTTCCGCCAAACCCGAAGCCAACCAGGGCATCGGGGGCAGCTTTCCCAAAATACATAAAGATCAATGTACCGCCTAATAGACCTAAACCATCGGTCAACATTCCGGTGATCGTTCCGGCATAATAAGCGATGGTAAGCGATTCGGTAAAATCGCGCCTTGCTGCAGATGCCGCTCGCACATTGGCTTGAATAGCCATCCGCATCCCAAGTTGACCAACAGTCAGTGAAAACGAAGCGCCCATGATGAATGCAATCGTGCGTCCTATGGCAATCGTTATTTGAGCAGTCTGTTCGCCAAATTCTTCCACTGCTTCAACTGAAGGTGGCACCACATATACACTCAAAAAGAGTGCTATAGTAAGAACAGCGATGAGGGGTAAGATAGTCCGCAGTTGGCGGGTGAGATAACTATCGGCACCGATGCGGATTGCGTTCCAAACTTCCTGCATTTTTTCTGTACCTTTATCTTTCTTTAGGACTTTACCTCTTAAAAACCAGGCATAAGCAAGACTGATAAACGCTGTAATTAGAACTCCAACAATAGCCCATTGCTCGAATGTGTTCAGGCCATGTCTTCCCAAGCCTAATATTCCATCCATGATTACTCCTTATTTGTTCTTTGTTAAAAATAATCAATTACCCAGAGATAGGTATTTCTGGGTAATATTAGCATGAAATTAATAATTTTGATGGGACGAGTGAGGTTAATCACTGCCATGAGCATGTATTTTATCCAATAGCGTTTGAAAAGTCAAATGAGGTGAACGGAAAGTGTTGAAAAAAGCAATATTTTAACTCATACCCTAAAAATTTGTCCTTGATTTATGGGGGAGGTCGGGTAAGGGTGAAGCTAATTATGCATGGGGCTGTCCTAAAAGAAGGCTGTCACCTCGAGCAAAGCGAGAGGTCTTTTCATATTCATATACATATCAAGATGTCTCGCTTCGCTCGACATGACATATATGACTTTTTGGACAGCCCCATTGTGGCTTAATTTTTTTCAACACCCTCGTGAAAGAAAGTGTTGAAAAAAGTAATTATTTTAACTCATACCCTAAAAAACTGTCCTTGATTTTTTGGGGGAGGTTGGCTAAGGGTGAAGCATTGTGGCTGGATTAAAATCATAAATCTAAAATCATAAATCAGATTTGATAAACCAATAGATTAGTTCAAAAGATAGAACAATTTATTAGATTAATAAACATTAGCGTTTTATTAGAATTTCAATGCCCTCTTGACATTGGCTATTTTTTTAATGTATAAACTATGGGATATATCTATATACGGCGTGGATTGCGTTTTTGTACAGGATACAAAAATTTTATTAAATAATAAGCACTGCCGCCATGAGAGGGTTGCCGTGCTTTTTGTTGTCACGGGGTAGGCGGGATAGTATCCAACTATAAAAGTATTTCAACGCTGAAAATTAGGAGAAATTATGATCCAAGTTGAAGGCTTAACGAAAGACTATGGTTTAAGGCGAGCTATTGAAGATTTGACATTCAATGTCAATAAAGGAGAGATTGTTGGATTCTTGGGTCCAAATGGCGCCGGTAAAACAACAACGATGCGCATTTTAAGTGGATATATGCCACCCACGGCTGGGAAAGCCGTTGTTGCTGGTTATGATATTATCGAGCAATCCCTTGAAGCCAGACAAAAAATCGGATATCTACCCGAAACGGTACCGCTTTATCCGGATATGACGGTCTTCGATTACCTCAAATTCATGGCAGATCTTCGTCATATCCCCGAAGCAGAAGAAAAGGTAGATGATGTTTTAGAATTAGTTCACATGGAAGAACGCTCGGATGGGTATATCGGGAATTTATCTAAAGGTATGCGCCAGCGGGTCGGATTGGCACAAGCGTTGATTCATGAACCGGAAGTATTGATTTTAGATGAGCCGACGATCGGTTTAGACCCAGCCCAAATCCATGAAGTACGCAACCTGATTCGAGAAATTGGTAAAGAAAGAACAGTTCTTCTTTCAACGCACATCTTATCCGAAGCTCAACAAGTATGCAACCGGGTTTTGATCATTAATAAGGGCAGAATTGTGGTCGAAGATTCCCCTGAAGATCTTCAGGCTCGATTGGCTGGCGGAAGGAGAATTGCGGTACGTATCGCCGGAGATTCGAAAGATTTAGATCATTTAATTAGCAGCATACCTGGTGTATCACGCATCATCGAGGTTTTTAACGATGGCGTAGATTTCGAGGTGGAACCAGGAGAGGATGTGCGTCCTGAAGTCGCTCGAAAACTTGTAACTTCTGGATATGATTTATTGGAACTTAAACCAGTAGGATTTAGCCTCGAAGAGATATTCCTACAATTAACTCAAGAACAAGATGCTCAATTTGAGGAAAGTAAAGAAGAACAAATTGAACTTGAAGAAGAAAATTCTGAAGAAGAAAAATCTGAAGAAGTGAATGAAGAGAAGGAAGGATAGCAATATGCGGAATGTTTTTACCATTGCCTCCCGTGAATATAAATTGTATTTTGCCACTCCTGCAGCTTACATGATTGCAGCGATGACATTCCTGATCATTGGGATTATTTTTTATGCCAATATCAATTACGCCTTAGTCCAACAATTTGCCCCCACTGTCGAAATTGTTATCGGCCCATTTATCACCATTCTCATCTTTGCGACGCCAGCAATTACGATGCGTTTGTTAGCTGAAGAACAACGCCTCGGCACGTTGGAATTATTGCTCACTGCCCCGGTAAGAGATTGGGAGTTGGTAGTGGGGAAGTGGCTGGGTGGATTTTCTTTTATGTTGACCATTATTGCCATTACGCTACTCTATCCTCTTGTATTGAACCGTTTGGTAGACCCGGGGATCGATCAGGGTTTGCTCGTTTCTGGATACCTGGGATTGGTGTTGATTACGGCTGCTTTGATTGCGATTGGCGTGATGGTTTCATCGTTTTTCAGCAATCAAATCGCGGTGTTCTTTGCAACTCTGGGAATTTATATGGTGCTTTGGCTTATCAGCACTCCTGCACAAGCGGTTGGCGCCACTGGAGCGGAATTACTAAAATATATCGATTTCGCAGAACATTTTTATAACACGCTTTATATCGGCATCATCGATTTGAGCGATATTATTTATTACTTGAGTATTACAGCCCTGGCATTATTTTTTGGCACCATGTCAGTGGAAACACGGAGGTGGCGCTAATGAACCCCAAACTTCGTCGATTTGCTCCAATAGGTTTGTATATAGCCGCCATTGCGGCGATGGTTTCCATCGGATTATATATTGTTCAACGTGAATGGAACCTCTATATTCAAATTAGCCTGGGTTGTATCCTGATTGGATTAGCGCTATTTGCTATCCTTGATCCGGATAAAGTGAGAATGGCATTGACGGGTAGGCAAGCTCGATACGGAAGCAATGCCCTGGTTTTGAGTATTGCGTTTATCGGCATTCTGGTTGTAATCAATTATCTGGGATATAAAAACACAAAACGATGGGATCTCACCGAAGAAAAACAAAATACGTTAGCAAAAGAAACGCTTGATACGTTATCAAGTTTGCCTCAAGAAGTAAAAGCCGTAGCATTCTTTACTGGGCGTACCAGTTCGACCTATGCTAAGAATCTTCTCGAGCAATATAAATTCAACGGAAAGGGTAAATTCGATTATGAATTTATCGATCCGGAGAAAGATCCCGTATCGGCAAAAGAAGCCAATGTGACTGTGGATGGTACAGTGGTGGTGATGATGGGGGATCGAAAAGAGCCCGTGAAGTATGTTTCGGAGCAAGAGTTAACCGCGGCTTTAGTACGGTTGCTTAATCAAGAATCCCCGAAGATATATTTTCTCACCGGTCATGGAGAGAATAGTATCGATGAAAGCGGGGATGAATCCTATTCACAGGTCAAGACTACACTGGAAAGTAAAAATTACCAGGTGGAATCATTGAATTTATTGGCTACCAATGCGATTCCCGAGGATGCCAGAGTAATCGTGATTTCTGGCCCAGATAAACCGGTTTCTGAAAAAGAAGTTGAATTGCTCAAAGCCTACATGGATAATGGCGGCGCTCTTATTGTGATGGAAGAACCAACTGTGGTGAGTGATTTTGGTAATTCACCCGACCCTCTGGCGGATTATCTGAAAGAATCTTGGGGAATTACACTAGGTAACGACATCGTGGTCGATAATACCTCACAAAATGGTTTATTAGCCGTCGCTAATTCTTATGCTAACCAATCGATCACCGACAAACTTCAAGGAATGGTCACTATCTTTTGGACAGCACGAAGTGTTCAAATATCGGAAGAAGCGGAAGCGGAAATCACCCGCCAATCTCTGATCAATACCTCTACTCAGTCTTGGGCAGAAACAGATTTGGAGGCTTTAAAGAATCAAGATCAAGAAGCCCAGATTAAACCTGATGAAGGTGTTGATTTTATGGGTCCGGTACCACTAGCAGCAGTGGCAGAGAATAATACGAAAGAGCAGCGTTTGGTCGTTTTTGGTGATTCAGATTTTGCCAAGGATTCGTTTTTCTCTCAATATGGTAATGGCGACCTTATCATTAACGCTATCGACTGGGCATCCTATCAGGAAACATTGATCAACCTGACACCTAAAAATACCGTGAACAGAATTATGCTTCCCCCGAAGAAATATACGTTGGGGTTGATTTTACTTGGTTCAGTATTCTTACTTCCCGGAGCTTTTATTGTAGCGGGTGTTGTCGTTTGGTTCCAAAGAAGGCGCAGAGGGTAAATAGATGATTAAGCGATCCACCTGGGTGATGCTTGCTGTATTGGCTGT
>JBDKUB010000527.1:0-7407 GCA_039679915.1 Anaerolineaceae bacterium | reverse complement strand
ATGATGTAAAAGATCATCAGGAATATCTCGCTCTAATCGGTGCAGACCGTTTACAAGCCTTAAAGTATGAGAGAGGGCAGTCATGACCGCGCTGAATTCTTCTTCAAATTCTGCGTATAATCCTACTGAGCTGCTGATTTGCAGTGCTTCGCGTCTGATGCGTGATTTTTCCACGGCTTTTATTGGCACAGGAATACCCATGCTGGCAGCCGCCTTGGCGCAAAAAATGCATGCTCCCAACCTAATTCTTGTCTTCGAGTTTGGCGGTAGCGGCGCTATTCTGGATAAATTGCCCCTGGCAGTAGGTGAAGAAAATACTTTTCATCGAGCGGTATCCGCTATGGGCATCTGCGATGTGATGGAAACAGCCCAACGAGGGTGTATAGAGTATGGATTTTTGGGCGGTGCTCAAATCGATGCTTTTGGTAATTTGAATTCCACGGTGATTGGTGATTATTATCACCCGAAAGTGCGGTTGCCGGGCAGTGGTGGAGGCAATGATGTGGGTTCCCATTGCTGGCGTACGATTACCATCATGCGCCATGATAAGAAGCGCTTCATGGAAAAAGTGGATTTCATTACGACCCCCGGTTACCTGACAGGTCCCGGTGCGCGTGAAAAAGCCGGATTAGCACCAGGGACAGGCCCATATCGCGTGGTCACCAACCTGGCCATCATGGGATTTCATCCTGAGAGTAAACGAATGATGCTGATGGCAACCCAACCGGATATCACAGTGGAACAAGTGGTGGAGAATACCGGCTTCGAGCTGATCATTCCGGAGAAGGTCGAAAAGAATCTGGCTCCCACGCCGGAAGAGCTGCGCGTCCTGAGAGAAGAGGTGGATAAAGACCGGTTCTATATTTAGAAAAAATGATCGCCTATTGGGCAGCCAGGGTTTGTTTTTATTGTCCTGGTGTATATTTATTTTTCTATCTTTGCACTTTCACATTAAAAAGGAGATCCTAAAGGTTTCCATTGCGAATCATCTTTAATTTTAGCAAAGATACCGCGTGATAAAGCATCTCGGAAGGGAGAGAAAACCTTTAGGGTCTAGTGTATGGATAAACC
This sequence comes from Anaerolineaceae bacterium, assembly GCA_039679915.1. Classification (GTDB taxonomy): domain Bacteria; phylum Chloroflexota; class Anaerolineae; order Anaerolineales; family UBA4823; genus JAAZNS01. The sequence continues at coordinate 6,336 of JBDKUB010000527.1, read as the reverse complement.
AGACAAGTTCTCCAATATGATCACAGAATTCGCGATCCAATTTTAAATAAAGTGCAAAGTTAGTGTTTGTTTAATAAAGCCAATTTTTTTATTTTTGAAAATTGATTAACTGGTAAATTATCAAAGCTCATTCGATGATTTAGTGTTGTGATTAGTTTCTTATCCCTTGCCCCCTTTGATTATTTTTATTTCAATATACCCGTCTTTTTATACCATGCCAGAGATTCTTCGATTGCCTGGCTGATGGGTATCATGTTGGTCAATCCAAGTTCGGTTTGCGCTTTGCGAGTGTCATAATAAAAATAACAGCCAGCCCGATGCAAATCGCTGCCTGTTATCGGCAGGTTTATCAATGCATGAGCCAGGGAGAGCGGATACATTAGCGCTGGAAGAGACCAGTTTGGGAGGGTAAGAAGAGGCGGTGTTACGCCCGCAATGCGAGCGGTTAATGTCAGATGCTCGTGGTGGGTCATGTTTTGATTGCCAAGGATATACCGCTCTCCACACCGCCCTCGCTCGAACGCAGCGAGATGTCCCCGAACGACATCTTCAATATGAATCATGTTCAATCCCCCCGTTATCGAAACAGGGATATGCCTTTTGGCGACATGGATGACGATATTTCCCGAGATGAGGTTGATATCACCAGCCCCTAGTACATTGCTAGGATTAACAATCACGCCATTCAAGCCCTTTGCTATGGCTGCCTGCACTTCTAACTCTGCCAGATATTTAGAATACCCATAAGTCCACCAATCCGGTCGGAAATTCCAGGTGTGGCATTCGTCAATTAAATATGGAGCAGACAGGTATTTTTTAGAGGGTACTCCCAATGCCGCGACTGAGCTGGTGTGAACGACTCTTTTTACACCGGCTTGTTTTGCGGCATTCAAAACATTTCGGGTTCCATCGACGGTAATGGATTTGATTTGGTCGAAGCTTTTTCGTGAGCCAAGCTGTGCGGCTGTGTGAAAAACTGCATCGACTCCTTGCATGGCAGATTCCAAAGAGTGTGAATCGGTAATATCGCCAATCGCATGTTCCACAGGCAAACCCTCCAGCAGCGATAATGGGCTGCCTGAGCGATGAAAGGCGCGCACCGTTTCTCCCTGAGCAATCAATGCCTGGCAGATATGCGAACCGATAAAACCGGTGGACCCGGTTACGAGCACTTTCATCGTTTGTCTAATCGAGCCACTCGACTATGGTTGCTTCTCCCTGCCCGACTCCCACACACAATGTGGCTAATCCGTAATAAGGGCGTTTTTCATGTGGCGCGCGGCGTTTCATCTCGTGCAATAGGGTGGTCAGGATGCGTGCCCCTGAACATCCCAGCGGGTGACCTAAGGCGACTGCGCCACCATTGACATTGGTAATTTCGGGGTTCAATCCCAATTCTTTGATCACAGCCAGGGATTGCACGGCAAAGGCTTCATTCAATTCGATTAATCCAATCGCGGCGATATCCAAACCAGCCCGCGCAAGTGCTTTGCGGGTAGCGGGTATCGGTCCTAACCCCATGGTACGGGGTGGTACGCCTGCAGCAGCGGAAGCGACGATGCGCGCCATAGGTTTCAACCCAAGCTGCTGCGCTTTCTCCTGACTGGTCAACAATAAGGCAGCAGCCCCGTCATTGAGACCGGAAGAATTACCCGCAGTAACACTGCCATCTTTGCGGAAAGAGGGTTTCAATTTACTCAGCGCTTCGATGGTCGTATCGCGGCGGGGTCTTTCATCCACAGAAACTATGATAGGGTCTCCCTTCCGGCGAGGAATAGATACCGGCACGATCTCCTCTGCGAATTTTCCCGAATCGATGGCTGCCAGAGCACGCCGGTGGCTTTCGTAGGAAAAAGCATCTTGCTGTTGACGGGTGATATCCGGCATCATCTCGGCAATATTCTCAGCCGTTTCACCCATGGCTTCTGTGCCGTATAGTTCTTGCATTTTGGGATTCGGATAGCGCCAACCCAGGGCAGTATCCCAGGCAGTTAGGTTGCCAAAGGCATAAGGCTGCTCGGCTTTGGGTAATGAATAGGGTGCACGTGACATACTTTCCACACCGCCGGCGATAAAAACATCTCCTTCGCTGACTTTGATTGCTCGAGCAGCTTGATTGATTGCGTTCAAACCGGAAGCGCACAGTCGGTTGAAGGTAACTGCCGCAACTTCCACGGGAAACCCCGCCAGTAGGGATGCCATACGAGCGACATTTCGATTATCTTCACCAGCTTGGTTGGCGCAGCCCAGGTAGATTTCTTCAACAAGAGCCGGGTCAATTCGGGTGCGTTCCAAGATGGCTTTTAGAACATGAACAGCTAAATCGTCGGGACGAACAGCGGCTAAAGCGCCTCCCAATGCGCCGATTGGGGTGCGTACAGCATCGATGATTATAGCTTCAGGCATTGATATCCTCCTGATAAATATTTTATAAATTATGTCGAACCGTTAACCTGATTGTACTACGAACAGATTTTTATTCACCGCTTTCCAGAGCAAGCAGCCAGGCTTTCGTTTCAATCCCTTTACCACCACCATATCCGTGCAGTTTACCATCAGTACCGATGACGCGGTGGCAGGGAATGACCAGGGGAATAGGGTTTGTCGCCTCCGCCCTCCCAACAGCCCGGGCAGCCTGTGGTTTGCCAATTTCGCATGCAATTTCAGCGTATGTTTTGGTTTGTCCGTAAGGAATTGACTGGGTCGCTTTGAGGGCTGCAAGCTGAAAAGGCAACATACCCGACCAGTCCAATGTCAAATCAAATGTAGTCCGCTTACGGGACAAATATTCCAATACTTGTTGGGCTGCCTGAGTAATTTTGGATGGATCGGAAATGATGTTAGTGAAACCGATTGAATTTAATTGGTCGATTAGCTTTTCCTCTTCAGGTGAAATTGTAATAGCTGCCACCCCTTTATCCGAAACGGCAAACCATAGAGCGCCTATTGGGGAAGATGATACACTGCCAATCCAAGCTGTTTTATTTGAAGTAGTCACCATGGAACCCTTCTTTCTCTAATAATTAGTCACTACATCGAGTAAGCCGCGTTCTCTCGCCCGATTTTCACACCAGCGGAAGCTGAAACTTGCCAATATGGTGAATATGACGGTCAAACCTAATAGGACCCATAAAATTTGCAAGTTGGATAGTGATGAGAGGGTGGGGAATGCTTGGGCGATTTGACCGACCAATGAACGGCGCAATAACTCCAACCAATATGTCACTGGATTGATAAAGCCAATCCAGCGTAAACTCGATGGCAATACTTCGAGTGGAAATACGGCGCCACTGAATAGGTATAATGCACTGGCAACGGCATCTCCAATCCCAAATTCATGGTGCACCAACTGCATCAAAATACCGGCTAAAATCAAACCCATCATGGCCAGCATGATGACCCCGATGATCAGGGTAACAAAGAACAGCAGCCAATCGATGCGCAGCAGGTCGATTTCCACATCCAGAAAGAATACACCAAATAAAATAGTGACCAGCACTGAAAAAGCAGCGATGATGAACCGCGCCACACCCCGTCCCATTAAATATAAGGGAAATTGCACGGGGGCGATATACATATACTTCAGGGTCTTGTAATGTTCTCGGTCATCGATCACTGCCCAGGAGATGCCGGTCATGACCTGACCAACGAAGATATAGAAGGCATTGCCCAGGTAGATGTATGAAAAAATCGGGGCGGTGAAATTCCCATTGGTGATTACACTATACATGACCACCAGGATGGCTGCGGCTGCCAGCGGTTTAATGATGGAATAGATAGCGAACAGAAAAGGATCTGTCCAGTTGGATTCGATTTGCCATCCCAGCCAGGCTGCCAGGCGGAAACTGCGCATGTAGGGTTTAATGTGCGTCCGGTTCACAGGCTATCTCCTGTTCTCTGTCAGTCTGCCTTCGCGGATTGCCAATTTCTCCATGTAGCGAATCAAGTAATGGGAGCCAACCAGGAAGACCACACTCAATATGGACAGAACTGCTATTTCGACCGGAACAGAGAGAAAACCCAACGAAGCACCGGAAGCAAATGACAATTGACGCATGGCATCCAATCCAAGTGTAAGCGGGATAATCGAAGCTCCCAGTGCAACCCAGAAATTAAAATTCTTTATCGGAAAATAAAAACCGGAAAGTAGATAGATCGGTTCCTGAGCCAAATTGGAGATATGCCAGGCTTCACGGCTCAGCAGTAAATAGACCGAGGATGTCATCATCCCCAATCCATACAATGCCACCATGGTCAATAAAAACACGATAAAGAGTTGATAGAAGCTGACCACGACATATTGTACATTGAACAACCAGCTTCCAATCACCATAATTATCGATGCCCTTAATGTAGTGGCGACCATTCCTCCTAAAGCCATTCCAAGGAGGATAGCCATCATCGAATTGGGGGCGAGGATATAGAGCGCCAGGTTGCCTTGCTCTTTTTCCCAATAAAGCTGGCTGGACATGCTCCATAATATATTCATCCAGAAAGCCGTCATCGCTCCGCCAATAATTACGAAACCGATGTAGTCTTCGGGGGCATTGATGGCTCGATAGATAAAAACATAAGCTGAAACACTCATAAGGGGAAGTACAATATCAAAAAACATCCAGGATTTTTCACGCTGCTGCCCGATAAGACGTGGGTAGGCGCGAGCGAATACCGTTTGGATGAATAATTTCGCCCCCTGATTTTTAGGTACTCTCGCTATCGCTGTCAATTTCCATTTCCTCTATGCTTCTGCCTACAAGATCTACAAAGACATCCTCAAGGGTCGGTTCACGTTTTTGAAGATTCAAGATATGAATATTGCGGGCTGTCATCGTATTTACTATTGGGCTGATTACATCATCCTGAGCTAAGATCAATTCCAGAATTGAAAATCCATCTTGCGGGCGGTGGGTCACTTTACGCACACCATCGATCGCTTCGAAATCTTGGACATGGTTTCCATTGAGTGGGTTGACTTCCATGCGGAAAATGGCTTCACCTTGCAGGCGGTGTTTAAGGGTAGCCGGTGTATCACAAGCCAATACACGCCCCTGGTTGATGATTGCCACCCGGTCACACAATTCGTCTGCTTCAGCCATGTAGTGAGTGGTAAGCAGTAAGGTACGGGTTTGGTCTTCGTCCACCCATTTACGGATGAATCGACGGATTTCTCGAGATGCACCTACATCCAAACCGAGCGTTGGTTCATCCAGAAATAGCACATCCGGATCGGTCAGGAAGCCTCTTACTACGTTCATCTTTTGGCGCAAGCCCGTGGATAAGTCGGAGGATTTACTGTTGATGCGGTCGGAAAGGCCGACGATTTCGAGTAATTGTTTGATGCGCTGATTGGCGATATTCGATGGAATGCCATAAAATTGCGAGAACATCCAAAGGTTTTCACGGACTGTGAGCAAACCATAGCCGGAAGATTCTCCACCAGATACCATGTTGATGCGCGGGCGCACCTTTTCGGGCTCTTTGATTACATCAAAGCCAGACACAATTGCACGCCCGGAAGTGGGCGCCAACAAGGTGGTGAGAATTTTTATCAGCGTAGTTTTGCCGGCGCCATTGGGACCCAGCAAGCCAAATAACTCGCCTTGCCGAATTTGCAGGTTGACATCTTCTAACGCAAGCAGTTCTTTCGGTTCATTCTTTTTTCCGCCGCGAATTTTATAGATGCGGCTTAGTTTTTCGGTTAATATTGCAAAATCCATAGTTTTATTTTTCAAACTGGCAAAATTGTTGGGGGATCGTAGGTTAATCGTAGGGTAATCGTCAAGCAACCTTTACCTTGCTTTGGTATCATAAAAATCGAAGGGCGATTTCTCTTCTTCTCCTCCTTAGAGAGAGCCGGGAGCGGCGTACCCGGCTCTCGTTGATTCTATCGGAAGAGGCATCGAAGGATTTTATCATAATCTGCATAATTCAGTATGACGAAAGCAATCTGTCGTATGATCGTTAACCATCCCGACAGCTTGCATAAACGCATAACAAATCGTAGGACCAACAAAAGAAAATCCGCGTTTCTTTAAGTCTTTACTCATGGTATCCGCAACAGGGGTGGATGAGGGGATTTCGAGCTCGGTTTTCCAATGATTATGAATGGGTTTGCCGCCTACAAATTGCCAGATATAACTATCAAAGCTGCCAAATTCTTTTTGGATTTCTATGGTCGCTTGAGCGTTTTTGATTGCAGCCTGAATTTTTAATCGATTGCGAATTATGCCGGGATTGGACAATAACTCAGCGATTTTTTCAAGGTCAGATTGCGCAACTAATTGCGGGTCGAAATGATCAAACGCCAGGCGAAAATTTTCACTCTTTCGTAATATG
>JBDKUB010000274.1:0-1856 GCA_039679915.1 Anaerolineaceae bacterium | reverse complement strand
CTTAGGGCAATCGGTGCCTCTAGCGGATTTATCACTTTTTATCAGTGATATCAACCCATCATTCGTAGTATTAGTAGCGATGGGAGAAGATTCGGCGCGGGCGCTATCAGAATTACCTAAATATTTTCCCAATATAAATCAATCCGATAAACCCACTATAGGTTATGGTGGCCACATTTTTGTTGCAAAACCCGAGTTTCGCTTGATTGTGCCGGCTGTTTATTTGGGGGATACATTTGCCAAAGGGATTAATAATATCGAACAAATCATTAAATCATCAATCGGGTAAGATTTGAATTTCCCGATTTTGCTTCGCCGAATTATACAAAGATAAAATCGTATTTACATTTAAGCGACTTTCTTCAAGTGATAAGTAGGGTGGTTTTCCTTCAAGGATAGCCGAATGCATGTCTTCGATTTCACCTGCGTATAGATATTCTTCTGGGACGATGAGTTCCTGCACTTCATCCTTATTCGATTGGAATATTAGCTTGCGATCAGGTAAATCCATTCCGGTGAATGGGCGGCTAAAAAATAGTATCCCTTGAGTCCCTACAACTGCAGCCCGAGTAAATAAGGGAGATTGGAAAGATGAGCTTATTTGAGCATAACGGTTATTCGAATATGTGAGTAAACCAAAAAACGATTCATCGATATTTGTGATACCCGAGATTTGAACACCGCGAACCCAATCAGGGTTTCCCTGAAAAACCATATTAGCGAAACTGACCGGATAAACGCCAACATCCCATAATGAACCACCTCCAAATTCTGGAACGCGCCGGACATCACCGGGTTTTTCGAGCAAAAAATTAAATACGGCTTGTACCGAGAAAACATCACCCAATCTGCCCTCTTTTATCCATGTTTCAGCAATTTTTGTCTGAGGATGATGGCGATACATGAAAGCTTCGGTAAGCACCCGATTGGTCTTTTTACTGGTTTCTATCATGTGATCGATTTCATCAAGGGATAAAGCAATTGGCTTTTCACAAAGGACATGTTTTACCGCCTGCATCGCACGAATGCTCCATTCAGCATGAAGGTGGTTTGGCAAGCTAATATAGACCGCATCGATCAGATCCGATTCGATCAGTGCTTCATAACTACCAAAGCTGACCGGGATATTCCAATCAGCAGCAAACTTTTCTGCTTTGCTTTTTTCTCGACTGGCAACGGCAATTAACTTCCCTCGCTTCGAGGCATTGATAGCAGGAATTACTCTGCGGTTGATATGAGCTGTAGATAGAATTCCCCATCGTACAATTTCCATAGCCAATCCTTTAGAACCCGTAGTAAATCTATAAATCGATTATAATATATTTGGAACATTACTATTAGATTAATAAGGTGCCCTACCCCCGGATGGGAGGGCGTAAGAAAGAAGCCGGTTAAAGTCCGGCGCTGTCGCGCAACTGTAATCCATTTAATTGATGGAAAGCCAGGACGAACACCTTATTAATTGTGCCCACGTACCTCGCCGAAAGGAGGTGGAAACAAATTATTTATAAAATACTCCACCTCCTCTGAAAAATCCAGAGGAGGTTTTATTTTTGTTTGAGGAAGATATATATCATGAAAGTACATGACCAATTGAAATATTTTATTTTGATAATATTCTGTTTTTTATTTCTCTTTAGTGGATGCACACCGGAAAATTCGAATATCGATACGACGGTAGAGGTTATAACGCCTACAATAGAGAATACTGCCTCATTAACTCAAACAAAAATAACCCTTGTCGATGGATTAAACCGGGAAGTTACTCTGGATAAGCCTGCAAGCCGAATCATATCACTAGCCCCCTCGAACACCGAAATATTGTTTGCCATAAACGCTGGGTCTCAAATGGTCGG
>JBDKUB010000555.1:0-2137 GCA_039679915.1 Anaerolineaceae bacterium | reverse complement strand
ATTCGACGAGCCAGCACTTTCAATACGCAACGGATAGACCATCTTTACCGTGATCCGCATAATGGGGAGCAAGTGAAGTTGTATCTTCATTACGGGGATGTGGCTAATACCGGTAACCTGATCGATTTGATATACAATGTTCGCCCGGATGAAATCTATCATCTAGCGGCGCAATCGCATGTACGGGTTAGTTTCGATATGCCAGAATACACGGGGGATGTAACCGGATTAGGTACGATGCGTATTTTGGAAGCGATTCGAAAGAGTGGAATCAATGCCAGATATTATCAGGCTTCTTCCAGTGAGATGTTTGGCAGTGCACCCCCACCACAAAACGAGAACACACCTTTCGAGCCACAAAGCCCTTATGCCGCAGCTAAACTTTATGCCTATTGGGTGACCAATAATTATCGTCAAGGATATAAAATATTTGCCACCAATGGCATTCTCTTCAATCACGAATCTCCCAGACGTGGTGAAACGTTCGTAACACGAAAAATTACCCGGGCAGTCGCCTCGATTTATACGGGGAAACAAAAAAATCTCTATCTGGGAAACCTGGATGCCAAACGAGATTGGGGATATGCACCTGATTATGTTGCGGCGATGTGGAAGATGCTCCAGCATGATCACGCCGAGGATTTTGTCATCGGCACTGGAGAATCACATTCAGTGAGGGAATTCCTAGACGAAGCTTTTGGATATTTAAATATGGATTGGCACGAATGTGTATGTATAGACCCACGCTATTATCGTCCGACCGAGGTCAATCATTTGCGCGCAGATCCAACTAAAGCGAGACAGCAATTGGGGTGGGAACCGCGTGTATTCTTCAAAGACCTGATTCGGATCATGGTAGATGCTGATTTGGAATTGCTTGGAGCGCCTTCGCCTGGGGAGGGAAAAAAGATCATCGAACGCCATCACGGCGCCTGGCATCGTTGGGAACAACAGGTTATAACCATGTGAGCGTTTTTTGCGAGTCCTATATCTAATCAATGATCTCGATATTGGCGGTGCCCAATCGGGATTATATTACTTCCTTAAATATTCCCGATGTTTACCCAATTTTACTGGGGAAGTTTGTGTTATTCATGAACTGGGTGAATTTGGAAAGAAGCTACTTGAAGATGGCATTGCTATACACCAGTTAGGAATGACACATCGCTATTCCCCTTTAATTGCCCCGCGTTTGCATGAAATTATCGAAACAGGAAATTTTCAAATTGTTCATGTTCACCTGTTCCCTGGTTTATATTGGGGGGCATTTATATCTAATTTCATCCCACATTGCAAAAGGGTTTACACCGAACATAGTGTATGGAACAGACGCCGGGGATTGAGCTGGGCAAAATGGTTGGAAAGCAGGGCGTACCGGAAGTATGACCGCATCATTGCAATCAGTCAAAGTGTCGGGGATAGCCTGATCGCGTGGCAGCCATGGATAACATCAAGATTGGATATCATTCCAAACGGAGTCGATTTAGCCTTGTTCGAAGGTTCCGAGGAAGCAGTCGATCGAAAACGGATGGAATGGGGGATCAATGAAGATACTCGATTTATTTTATTTGCTGGACGGCTGGTAAAAGAGAAAGGATTAGATATCCTTTTTCAAGCGATGTCTTCACTGAGACATCTCAATTGGCAATTGCTAATTGCCGGCGACGGTGCAGAACGTACAAACCTGGAAATTTTATCCCGCGAATTGGGAATAGATGACAGGGTTATATTTCTCGGAGTGCGGGGGGATATTCCACGACTGATGGCTGCTTGCGATATGGTGGTTTTGCCCTCCCGCTGGGAAGGCTTGCCGTTAACGCTACTGGAAACAATGGCTGCCGGTAAACCGGTCGTAGCCACGCAGGTGGGTGGTGTGGCGGAAGTTTTACAAGATGGCGTGCAAGGATTTCTGGTACCGCCAGAAAATCCATTGGCAACGAAAGAAGCAATTTCGAAGCTGTTAGGTGATGAAGAACTGGCGCATTCGCTTGGTATAGCCGGAAAGAAACGCGCTGCAGAGTTTTCTGCTTCAACAATTTCCGGTCAAATTATCTCACTCTATCAGCAATTTATTTGAGCATTTATACAGATTTGGAAAGCAGCCCTCTACCATATCAGGCTATATGCAGCATTCTCG
>JBDKUB010000326.1:0-3089 GCA_039679915.1 Anaerolineaceae bacterium | reverse complement strand
CGAAAACATGCTGAAGGTCCCTTCGTCGATCTGACCGAGACTCAGGATATCGTTAGGCAGGAACCGGTATTTGTCGTCAAAACCATTACCCATCGTGCAGATGCTATATGGCAAGCCATGCTCCCTGGTGGTTTGGAGCATAAACTTCTGATGGGCATGCCCCGCGAACCTACCATCTTTAAAAAAGTCAATGAAGTGGTCAAATGCCTGGATGTCTATGTCGATCCCGGGGGATGCTCGTGGTTGCATACCCTAATTAAAATCGACAAGCAAAGCGAAGAAGATGGGAAACTCGCCATTCAAGCCGCTTTTTCCGGGCATCGTTCTTGCAAACATGTCTTCGTAGTGGATAAGGACATCGATATCTATAATCCGCTGGAAGTGGAATGGGCAATGGCAACGCGATTTCAAGGTGACCGTGACATGATCATCAAACCAAAAGAACAAGGGTCTAGTCTGGATCCCAGCGCCGATCCAAATACTCACTTGACCACCAAGATCGGCTTCGATTTGACCAAACCGCTGAAAGCCTCGGGTAAGAATTTCAATAAGCTGCCTTATCCCGATATCGATTTGAAGCAATTTGGACTGTAATCCTATGCAATTAACCCCCGAAGAACAAGCCATGCTGGATGGCAAATCGGGTAAAGCCGCCCAGAAAGCCATGCAAATATTGGTTGCTTTAGGCACTATCTACGAAGCGGAACGGCTGATTCCCATTACTTCGGTGCAGGTGGCGGGAGTCAGCTATGACAACCTGGGCGAAGCGGGTTTACAATTCCTGGAAGAGCTGTTAGCTGGCGGCGCATGCACCCAGGTGCTGACCACGCTCAATCCTGCCGGAATGGATATCGAAAATTGGCGATCCCTGGGTATCGACGAAGAATTTGCGCGCAACCAGATGAAGGTAATCGATATCTTCAAACGTATCGGGATTATCCCGACCTGCACCTGCACGCCTTATTACTGCGGGAATTTGCCTCAATTCGGACAGCATATTGCCTGGGCGGAAAGCAGCGCCGTTTGTTATGCCAACTCGGTGATTGGGGCGCGCACCAATCGGGAGGGCGGCCCGGGAGCTTTGGCGGCTGCGCTTACCGGCCGAACGCCGAATTACGGTTTTCACCTATCCGAAAACCGCAAACCCGGATTGATCGTGAATGTTGAAGCCGATACACTTCTAACGGAGGTCATCAACACCCAATGGTTTGGCGCATGGGGTAAAGCCATTGGCAAAAAGTTGGAAAGTATTTCCGACACTCCGGTACCCTTTATACGCGGAATTTCACACGCCACCGGTGAAGCCATGAAATCATTTTGCGCCAGCCTGGCAACTTACGGAGGTAGCGCCCTCTTTTATATGGAAGGAATTACCCCGGAAGCATCCCAATTCGATCCTCCACAAGAAAGTATAACGATATCCGCTAAAGATATCGAATCAGCCATTGCATCATTAAACGATACAGAGTCTTCAAAGATCGATTTTGTCAGCCTGGGATGCCCTCACCTGTCTATCACTGAAATCGCTCGTGTTGCACAATTATTAAACGGCAAGCGTGTAAAGAAAGAATTCTGGATTACTACCTCCCGACCGGTGAAACAATTGGCTGACCTGGCAGGATATTCCCAAATCATCGAAGGTAGCGGAGCAAAAATCGCAGCGGATACGTGCTGTGTGGTAGCACCCATTAAAGGCAGATTTCATGGAATGGTTACCGACAGCGCAAAAGCTTGCTTTTACGCTCAGGGAAAACACCGATTTCACACGGTCTTCAAACCTTTCGATGACGTCATTCTGGAAGCTTTGCAGGATTGAACAAACACATGATTCTCACCGGCAGAACAATATTTCCCGGGGTTGCCGAAGGTGATGTAATTTTGACCAAAATGGGTATATCCTTTTTTGGTGGCGTCGATCCTGAAACAGGTGAGATTATCGAAAAAGGTCATGAATTGGAAGGCCAATCCATAGCTAATAAAATATTAGCCTTTCCCACCGGTAAAGGCTCGACGGTCGGTTCTTATACGTTATACCGCCTTAAAGCAAACGGTGTTGCACCGGCTGCCATCATCAACACCCGCTGCGAACCGATTACCGCCGTTGGCTGTATCATTGCCGAAATCCCTTGCATCGATAAAATTCCTCTGGAAGCGATACCTTTGAATGCCAAACTCAAAGTGGATGCAGGCAAAGCTATCGTGGAAATTATGAGATAAAATAATGGATATTTTTCCGGCTTGCGTTTCTAATATGAAGAAATCATACATATGGACGTTCATCATTCTAGTTGTAGGGGTAATATTATTTACCGGATGCCAATCAGTTTCTTATCAAGAAATCATCGAGACCGGCGTGGCTGGGACCCAAATGGCACCGGCGACACGCACCTTTACTCCACCTATCCCTGTCCCTACTGAGACACTTGTTGCTGTCGAACCATCCCCTCAAATCACTGCCACATTTTTTGTCCCCACCGAAACACTAGCTCCCACGGAGACTCCCATAATCTACGCTCGAATTGGGGAACAGACAACCTGCAGCAATAGCCTGATTGCTAAAGTGCCCTCTGCTCCGGAATTCGCTAAAGATTTATTCGAGCACCATGCTGTCGGTACGTTTTTGGTAATAAAACTGGAACTGGTCAATATCACCAACCAACCCATCCAAATATGGGATGGCGATTACAGCATCGAGAGCACCGTGAACGGCATCTTGAAAAGAGTAAACCCTCACCGGGCAGCAACGACTTATCTTTTCATTCAGCGTGGAGGAAATCTCATGCAAGATGAGGTCGAGCCTGGGGTGATGAATTGGCAAACCAACCTGGCTTTCGATGTCGATCCAATGGGCGAAAATTGGGTTTTGGTATTCAAACCCGGCCTGGAGGGGGGAGAGGCTTTGTGCGAGTTACGTTTCGATCTGATACCCTCAAGCTAAAAAGGGAGCATTATGGAACAAAAAGCCGGCGCTCAAATTAGCCAAAAAGCATTTTTACAATCGGTGGGAATCCTCTTATCTTTGATGATAGTGGCTGGAATATTAACCCGCATCGTACCAGCCGGTATGTTCGATAGGAGCCTCGTCGAAG
>JBDKUB010000173.1:0-3473 GCA_039679915.1 Anaerolineaceae bacterium | reverse complement strand
TATAGATATAACCGAAAAATCGATTACCCTTCTAAAATAAACATGGGTTTCATTTCAATGCTCTGATAGTTGGGACGATATCGTTCTGTGTTGTAATGCTTTTCGACGTTGACCTCTTTTTTGGTTTCGATAATGACTTCGATGGGAACGTTATCATATCGCCCATTTTTCAACACGACCAATCTACCGTGAATGCCTTTGACAATGAGGTCGAGAGCTAGGTTGCCGTAAGCTGTTGCGACGATGGAATCGATGGCATCCGGGTCTCCGCCGCGTACAAAATAACCTAGTTTTTGATTGATTACATCGATTTTCTTTCCGTTATTATATTTGGGGGATAGTTCGACAATCTTCGCTGAAACAAGGTCGCCAATGCCTCCCAACTTGGCATGACCAAAAGCATCGGTTGCTTTATCCTTAAAGATCATTTCACCACCTTCGAACATGGCACCCTCTGAAACAAGCACAATGGAATATTTGCTGGGATTCTTCATGCGGTCTTCGCTCAATAGTTCGGTTAGATGTTCGATGTTGAATTTATATTCGGGGATAACACAGCGGTTCGCGGCGCCTGCCAGCGTGGGCAACATAGCGGTAAATCCTGCATATCGTCCAAAAACTTCGAGGACCATGAAACGCTGGTGTGAACCGCCAATGGTACGCAAGCTGTTTGTCAATGAAATGGTGCGTGTAACACAGGTGCTAAAACCAAGGCAATAATCTGTACCGGGTACGTCATTGTCCATGGTTTTTGGAATAGCGACAATTCTTATTCCTTCTTGATACAAACGCACAGCATAGCTCAAAGTATCATCGCCGCCGATCGGAATCAGATAATCGACGCCAAGGAATTTTAGATTTTTTACAACCTCGGAGGTGATATCGTTCACCGGATCCGTATATTTATCCTTCAGGTGATCGGGTAAATCTTCTCGTTTTATTTTGCTCGGATTTGTGCGCGAGGTATGTAAAAAAGTACCCCCGGTGCGGCCGGCTTTATTGACCTCTTCCTCAGTAAGGATTTGGAAACAATCACTGTTATCGGCTTTTGCATCCCTGACCATCTGTGATATACCTGCCCAACCACGCAGTAATCCAACAACGGTATAACCCTCATCAATGGCGCGGATTGTTGTTGCACGGATAGCGGGATTCAAACCAGGAACATCGCCGCCACCGGTTAAGATGGCGATGACTCCTTTTTTCGATTTTATAAGAGACATAATAGACCTCCCAAAACATAAAATAAAATCAAGTAACCTTGATAATTTCGTTTTCGATTATTAAAAGAATCATTATACAACCATCTGATGATTGTGCGAGAAATTTTCAAATTTGTTTTCAAATCCAGGTTGGTTCATGATAAATTCCAAATACATTTTTCATAATACCAACAATCTCACCCAGGGTGGCTTGGGCGCGGACAGCGTCGAGAATATATGGCATCGTGTTTTCTGTTCCCTGGCAAGCTATACGTAACCTATCCAGGGTTTGGCCAACTTTTCCTGAATCACGGGATTTACGGATGTTGTCAAGGCGGTCTGTTTGCTGCTTGTATCCTTCAGGGTCAATTTGCAGAATGGGGATGGTGATGGGTTTATCATCCTCGAAGGCATTGATGCCTACGATAGTCCTTATTTTTTGGTCGATTTCGTGTTGATAGCGATAAGCCGAATCGGCGATTTCCCGTTGGAAAAATCCTCTTTCGATTGCAGGCAGTACGCCGCCTAATTCATCGATTCTTCGGAAATAGTCATATGCCTGACTCTCTATGCGGTTGGTGAGTGCTTCGACGAAATAGGAACCGCCCAATGGATCTACGGTATTGGTCACGCCTGTT
Source organism: Anaerolineaceae bacterium (assembly GCA_039679915.1). Lineage (GTDB taxonomy): Bacteria > Chloroflexota > Anaerolineae > Anaerolineales > UBA4823 > JAAZNS01. The sequence continues at coordinate 1,633 of JBDKUB010000173.1, read as the reverse complement.
TCTTCGGCGATGATCTGTTGGGAGCGTAATGCAATCGTAGCTGCCTTTTCGGATGGCAGCGCTAATGCTTCATCCATACTGTTGGTGTGTAAGGATTGTGTCCCGCCCAGTACAGCCGCAAGAGCTTGGATAGCTACTCGTGCGATGTTGTTTTCGGGCTGTTGGGCAGTCAATGAGACACCAGCCGTTTGGGTATGAAAGCGCATCAACCAGGAGCGGGAATTCTTAGCACCGAATGTATGACGCATTTCCCTTGCCCAGATCCGGCGGGCTGCCCGGTATTTGGCGATTTCCTCGAAGAAGTCGTTATGAGCGTTGAAGAAGAACGAAAGACGCGGTGCAAACGTGTCGATATTCAAACCTCGTCGAAGCGACCAGCGCACATATTCCATGCCATCAGCTAATGTAAAAGCGAGTTCTTGGGTAGCCGTAGCTCCTGCTTCGCGAATATGGTACCCGGAAATACTGATCGTGTTCCATTGAGGTACATTTTGTGTGCCAAATTCGATGGTGTCTACAACCAGTCGCATGGATGGCTGGGGCGGGAAGATAAATTCTTTTTGGGCGATGAACTCTTTGAGAATATCGTTTTGAATGGTGCCCCGCAGTTGATCGGGGCGCACACCTTGTTTTTCTGCAGCAGCTATATACATTGCCCAGATCACTGCGGCAGGGGAATTGATCGTCATGCTGGAGGAAATTTTGTCTAACGGAATACCCTCCAATAGTATTTCCATGTCTTTTATGGATGAGATAGCAACACCGCACTTACCGAATTCACCGGATGCTTCGGCTGCATCGCTGTCATATCCCATCAGGGTGGGCACGTCGAAGGCAATGGAGAGACCAGTTTGCCCTTTATCCAACAAATATTTGAAGCGGGCGTTGGTCTCTTCAGCCGTGCCAAAGCCAGCGAACATGCGCATCGTCCATGGCCGGCTGCGGTACAAAGTGGGGTGGATACCGCGCGTATAGGGGTATTCACCGGGGAAACCGAGGTCTTCCAGGTAATCGACATTTTCGATGTCTATGGGTGAATACAATCGTTGAATTGGTTCCGATGAAGTGGTAATGAATTCTTTTTTTCGTTCTGGTAACTGTTTCAAGCTATGACTTAAACAGCTTTTTTCCCACTCTTCCAACTTTTGACGAATAAGAACAAGCTTATTAGGATCGAACATAGCTATTTCCTCCATATGGACAGGACAATTCTCCCAATTGTCCTGTGACAGGCGAATGGAATTATAGCATGGCAACTCTAAAAAGTGAAATTTGTTGACGTAGGGAATTATTGCATGGTAGAATGATTGCGTTCTGTGACGCCCCCATCGTCTAGCGGCCTAGGACGTGGCCCTCTCAAGGCCAAAACACGAGTTCGAACCTCGTTGGGGGCATATTAGTGGGTAATTCCATTGTCCAAATGCTTTTCTAACCAGATGCAACGGGTTGGTCTCTCAGGGGAAGTGTTCTCATATATTCCGTCATTGCGAAGGCGAAGCCTGAAGTCATCTTTCGAAGAGCACGAGATTGCTTCGTATATTCCTCAACAAAGGTAGCATCTACGATTACAAAAAGATTGCCTGGGGGCTGTCCTAAAAGAAGGCTGTCACCTCGAGCGAAGCGAGAGGTCTTT
>JBDKUB010000490.1:0-1760 GCA_039679915.1 Anaerolineaceae bacterium | reverse complement strand
GGACACCAGACATATAATGAAGCATTGGGTATATTGGGAGCGAAACCAAGCTCTCTCAATCCACTTAGCAGCAAATCCCGCCTCTGCTGATAGATGAGATTCCTTTGAATAAGCCAGCTTTGATCTTGCGTCATGGCACAAGTAGCTGCCTCCATAATCGGCAAAAAATGGCCACTGTCGACGTTGGTCTTTAGACGATATAAGGTCTTGATGATTGTCTCGTTGCCGAGGATAGCACCCACCCTCCAGCCTGCCATGTTGTGAGATTTAGACAATGTATTGAATTCAACCGCTGTTTCTTTGGCGCCCGAAACAGCTAAAATGCTCGGCGCCTTGTATCCATCGAACACTACCTGCGAATAGGCTGCATCATGACATACTAGAATCCGGTGTTGTTGTGCCCATTGAACCACTTCTTGAAAATAATCCGGGTTGGCAGAAGCGCCTGTTGGATTATTCGGGTAATTCAACCATAAGAGCTTAGCCCGCCGAAGGACATCTTCGGGTATATCAGTAAGGTCAGGCAGATAGCCGCGGTCAGGCAGCAACGGTAAATAATACGGTTCACCCCCTGCAAAACGGGTCGCTTGGGTGTAAGTCAGGTAGCCTGGATCAGGGATTAGCACTACATCCTCTGGATCGATCAGCGCCTGATGAATATGAAAAATGCCTTCCTTGGACCCTAGAAGAGGCATAATTTCTTTGTTAGCATCTAGCGTGACCCGGTATTCTCTTGCATACATGTCTGCCCAGGCTTGCCTTAATGCGAAATTTCCCGTATGTGGCTGGTAGCCATGTCGATCAGGTTGGCATGCCGATCGATAAAGCGTATCGATAATAAATGGCGCGGGTGGCATATCCGGTGAGCCAATATCCAAACGGATTACCTCCACCCCCTGCGATTGCAAAGCATCGATATGGTCATTCAAGGATGCAAAAAATTGTGTGGTCAATGATTCCATGCGTAGAGCGATCATATTTATCTATCCAGATTATGTATTTGCTTCCACATCGCACCTCGAGGGGCGGGTATTCCGGTCCAAATTTCGAACGCCAGAGCAGCCTGCTCCACCAGCATCCCCAGTCCATTGAATGCCGGAACACCCCATCGTTGTGCCTGCCGGATTAATTCCGTCACCGGGGGAGTATAAACCAAATCGTAAACCACGGCATCTTTAGGCAGCGGGATATCGGCCGGCCAGGCGCTGCCTGGTGGATGAGAAGTCATCCCAAGCGGCGTTGCATTGACTATCAAGTGAACAGCTTCTTCTTCGATTAATTTTTTTATCACCTGTGGATCAAGAAGAAGCCCTCTCATTTTATTTTTAACATCAGGGTACACCGAAGCCCCATTCGCACAAATCCCCTCGATTAACGACTGGCTCTTTTCCAGATTGCGTGCTAGGATATATACTCGCCACCCAGAATTCAACAATCCCCAGATGACTGCCCTGGCTCCACCCCCTGCACCCAAAACACACGCTAATCGATTTTCGCCGTTTTTTACACCAATCCGGTGCAAATCATGAATAAATCCTTTTACATCCGTGTTTTCACCCTGTAATAATCCATCTCGCTTATACAGTGTATTGACTGCCCCAACACAACGGGCATCATTCGACAACGCGTCGATATAAGCGATGACATTTTGCTTATGGGGAATGGTAACATTAACGCCATCCAGTTCCCCATCATTGAGTTTCTCGATAACCATTTTTAGCTGATGATTCCCTTGAGGTAATCCTTCGACCGGGAACAAC
>JBDKUB010000123.1:0-6264 GCA_039679915.1 Anaerolineaceae bacterium | reverse complement strand
ACTCTGCCTACGATGTTGTCGATGATATCATCCACGCTTTTCGGGTGCGTATAGAAGGCAGGTACAGGCGGGAAGATGATGGCGCCCGAACGGGCGGCTTTATCCATAAGCTGGATATGGCCACGGTGTAAGGGTGCCTCACGGACGACCAATAGCAGCGGTAGACCTTCTTTCAAGGTAACATCTGCAGCCCGAGAAATAAGATCATCATCATAGGCATTGGCGATAGCAGAAAGGGTTTTAATCGAGCAGGGAATGACGATCATGCCCAATGTGCGGAAGGATCCCGAGGCAATCGCTGCACCGATATCGGAGAATCGATAATTGACCGATGCCAGGGCAAGCACATCCTTGATATCTTTATCCGTTTCTTGGCTGATGGTTGCCTGAGCTGCAGGTGAAACCACCAGGTGTGTTTCGATATCTGTATCCTGTAGTACTTCAAGTAATCGGATGCCAAGAATAACGCCTGATGCGCCAGTAATGCCGACCACGAGCCGTTTTATCGAATGATTCATTTCTTCACACTCCCGTTTGGTTTGGTTCCCCAGTGGATGGCCACCGAACCAAACATCTTGCGCTGGAAGCCTACCTGTTGAAACCCAACGGCTGATATTTGAGCTGCCAGCGTTTCGGCTTCTAAAAAGTTTTCAGTCGAATCGGGGAGGTAAGTATAAGCTTCACTATCTCCCGCCAACCACTGTCCCAGGTGAGGGATTATCGTATGTAAATAGAGTCGAATCAACGGTGAGATTATGTTTCGGGCAGGGCGAGTGGTATCCAGTGCAACAAACCTGCCGCCCTGTTTAAGAACGCGAAATTGCTCGGATAAGACGCCAGGAAGGTCGCTGACATTGCGCAACAGGAAGCCGGACACTACGGCGTCGAAAAGGTTATCCTCGAAAGGCAGGTGTAAGGCATCGGCACCAGACCAATGGATTGTCTTGGCTTGAGGCAGTTGCGAGCCGGCGACCATCATTGCCAGGGTAAAATCGACGGCGGTTATTTGGCTGGAAGGATGTTGCCTGCGGGCTTCTTTTGAAAGATCGCCGGTACCGGCACCGATATCCAATAGCCTGCCTCGAGGCGGTAAGTTGGCGCGTTGGATGGTCTCTTTCCGCCAGCGTTGATCTTGTCCAAAAGTCATCAGGCGGTTCATCCGGTCGTAATGGGGAGCAATTCGGGTGAACATCGTTCTTACATAGCGAGATCGATCTTCACCCTGTAGTAAGGTACCTATCACGAATGTGCTTCTCCGCTTAGAAATGCAGCATCTTCTTCTTTGGCAATCCGCTTTCCTTCAGCGACATTGACGCGGGTTAGCAAGAATCCACCAAGGAAGAAGAATAGGATGAGCGTCAGCACGGCTGGCCGGCTGCTGCCCAATAATGTGCCAGCCGCAGCAAAAGCCAATGGACCCAGGATGGCAGAGAATTTCTCCATCACACCAAACAGCCCAAAGAATTCCCCACTTTTAGAAGCTGGCGACATTCCGGCATATAAACTGCGGCTCAATGCCTGACTGCCTCCCTGAACGATAGATACCATCCAGGCTAACATCCAATATTCGATTACTGAATTCAAGAAGAATCCCCAAACGGCAATGACCGAATACACTAGTAATGATAACAAAATACTGCGTTTCGTATCGAAAGTTTTCACCAGGCTGGAAAAAAGAGGTTTTCCTAATGCCAATGCAAGAAGCAGCCCTACTACTTCTAGCGCAATGATAATCAGAAGAATTAGCATCAAATTACTTTGACGAATGCCTTCCATCACTTGAATCCCCGCCAGACTCATACCAGTCCCGGTGCTTTTTTCATTTTTATTACCGGTGTTGACCAGACTGAGTGTATGTTCGCCAGGGGTATCTGCCGTAAATATCTTTTCCACTTCATAGCGGATCGTGGGATTGAAACCATCGATTTCCATGGGTTGACCGGTATCCGGGTCGAGGTAAGGTTGATCATCGATTAGGACTGCCCAAATACCCAAATCGGGTCCCTGGTTGTAAGTGATTTTTATTTTTTGCCCGTTGTAGGGGAAATCAAAACGAGCATTGGGAGATTCGGAGATGAAATACAGTTTATCCTGTTCTAAACCAAGCTGATCGGCTGATACCAATTTTGGCTGCCAGGTTTCGGAATATTCGATAAAGGGGTTATCCGCCAGATAAGCCCCTTCTCCTGCGTGATCTGCTGTAGAAGGAAATTTTTCTGCTGGTGCTCCGGTTAAATCGGCAGGTAATACCTTAGATCCGGTCACTCCAGCCAGGGGTAAAGCAATAAGATTGAATAGGATAAATGCAAGATAAATAGGCCTGCGTTTATCGCTTTCTTTGGGCAACCTGCCAAAGATGAGGCTGTAAGGGATACCCACGAATTGCACCAAAAGCAATGCCAGAATCAGCTCGACCGAACCAAAGCCAAGTTCGGCTCCGTAAATAGCTGCAATGCCGATTATCGTGCCAATCCCATCGTTATAGATCAGAAAAGCAATGAGGAATTTGAACAATTCGGCATAATGGCGGATATCTTTTAAGGTTCTCCCCAGTCGTTTAAAGCTTAGAGAGACGATATTCTCGCCCGCTTTTATTATTTCTGTAGCAGCCATGGGTTCCGGTACATTGCGGAATAAGGGGATGGAGAAGACAGCCCACCAGATAGCTACGCTTAGAAAGGAGAGGCGCGGTCCCCATGTTCCGGGAAGAAACTGGATCATCAGAATGTTGACTGCCAGCAGCAATCCCCCACCCAGATACCCCATGGCATATCCACGGGCTGAAACCCTATCCTGATCATCTGGTCTGGCTACATGAGCCAGCAAGGAATCGTAAAACGATATCGAACCATTAAATCCAATCCTGCCAATGATGCCAAGAATAGAAGCAAGAATCCAATCCCCCGTTCCAACTAATACTAATAAAGCAGTTCCCACAATGCCAATTCCAGCGAATATGGCTAAAAAACGTTTTTTGCCGCGCTTGATATCGGAAATAGTCCCTAGAATAGGAGAGAGGATGGCGACAATGAAAAGCGAGATGCTTAAACCTAAACTCCAATAGGCGGTAGCGACGGAAGCACTGGGCAAAGTAGCACCAGCGACCTGGCTAAAATAGACTGGTAATACGGCTGCAAGAATAGTGGTCGCAAATGCTGAATTTGCCCAGTCATACATTGTCCAAGCCCAAACCCGGTGCTTGTATTCTTTATCAGAAAGGTCTGGCAAAGTGGAGGCGGTAACTGCCATGGAAAACTCCTTTGAGAGTAGATTGCTGAGATTTTAATATCGTGTTTCAATCCAACCTGAATTTTTCGATTATCCTCGATATTATAGTTTATGTTTGCTAGAGTCGTAGATTATCAAATATATTAGATTTACATTAATGTATGGATGATTGTAATCATTTTATTAGCCTGTCGGGGGGTTTCTGTAATATAATCCAAATATATTATTTTTTTTCGTGCAGGTCATTTATTTTTTCATTATATTATTCATTTGCCTGCCGCCATAATTATTGCGCACCTGGCGCGAAGTTGCTATCATCATTTCTTTTTATCCCAATCAATGCAGTACCTAGCTTGTTGTAGCAAGCGTCCAGGTTAATTTAGTCACCCGGCCTGCGCGATATATATTATGGGGTAAAGGCAACCGGTTTGATGAATTAATCAGGAGCGATGCAATGAGCATTGAATTTGTTTTACGCTTGATTGGGATGATTGTTTTTGCGATAGGGGGTGGTTATCTAGGAGCGTTTTTTTCCCAATTTTCCGATCAACCGAAAGAGATGTATGTCATTGTTATTGGTCTTGTGGGGGCAATGGCAGGCATTATTCTAACGCCTTTCTTGACAACCCGGCCGGCGCGCATGATCCGTTCAGTCATCGGACGTGTATCGGCGCAAACATTAGTTGCCGGGTTGTTTGGATTAATGGCGGGGTTGATCATAGCCGCATTATTGGCGCTTCCTCTTTCTATGCTGCCTAATCCTTATCGTGGGATTGTTCCGATTGTGGTTGTCATATTATGTAGCTATTTGGGTGTGCAGGTTTTTATCATGCGCCAGAATGATATTTTTTCCCTTTTCCGCTTCAACATCCCGGGGAAAACTCAACCAACTGATGAAAGTTCAGGCCATGGCGATAAAACCCGTACCATTCTTTTGGATACGAGTGTGATCATCGACGGCAGAATTGCTGATATTGCCCGGACTGGTTTTTTGGTAGGAACGCTGTTGATTCCGCGTTTTGTCCTCAATGAGCTTCAATATATTGCCGATTCGCCGGATAGTTTAAGGAGGCAGCGCGGCAGACGGGGAATGGAAGTCCTTTCCCAATTACAAAAAGACACCACGGTGCCGTTACGCATCAGTGATATCGACGTGGAGGGGGTAAAGGAAGTAGATGATAAGCTGGTCATTCTGGCGCGTCAATTACGCTGTCCAATATTAACCAATGACTATAACTTGAACCGAATTGCCGACCTTCAAGGGGTGGCAGTATTGAATGTCAATGAGTTGGCAAATGCCGTAAAATCGGTGCTGCTCCCCGGCGAACCTTTGAATGTCAACATCATCCAAGAAGGAAAAGAACTCGGCCAAGGGGTTGGTTATTTAGATGATGGCACCATGGTGGTAATCGAAGATGGCCGGGAATATATCAATCACCAGGTGGATGTGACGGTCACGAAAGTGCTGCAAACGGCAGCCGGAAGAATGATCTTTGCCCGTATGGAGAGCAAAGATGAGATGTCTAAGTAGGGGTAGGGTTATATTTTGCATGAGTGGATAGGCGGGCGTCAGCCTGTTTATGAGGTTTTGCGGGCTGGACGGCGGGAGTGCTACCGATTGTTCGTTGCGGAGGGGGTTCAAGAAAAAGGGAGAATTCTTGATATTTTTAGATTATGTCATGAAAAACAGCTTCCGATAGAAAAACAACCTCGCCATCGGTTAGAGGGGCGTGTCCAAAATAATCAAGGGGTGATTTTGGAATCGAGCGAATATCCTTATGTAGATCTGCAGGATATACTTCAATGGTCTGAGAAGCAGAATGAAACACCTTTTATTTTGATATTAGATACGCTGCAAGATCCGCAAAATCAAGGCACACTATTAAGGACGGCTGAGGCAGTAGGTGTTCATGGGGTAGTGATACCATTACGCCACACGGCGACCATCACACCTGCGGTCGTCCATGCTTCTTCGGGTGCAAGCGAACATCTTTTGATATGCCAAAATAATTGTGCGCAAGCCATTTCCTATTTGAAAGAAAATGACATTTGGATCATTGGTTTGGAAAACCTCCCGGAAGCAAATGATCCGCAGAAGATAAGTTTAAAAGGAAAAATAGCCTTGGTAGTTGGCAGCGAAGGGGAAGGGATGCGGCAGTTGGTGCGGAATTCGTGTGATGTTCTCATGCGAATTCCATTGAAAGGCAAAATCGAATCACTCAATGCCGCGGTTGCGGGTTCCATCGCTTTATATCTAATATCTCAAGCCAGAAGCCAATAAGCTATTGACGTTTGCTCGAATTATTGATAGACTTCACTCCCGTCGCGATTAACCAGAATTTGTTAACCTTGTCGGGTGACAATGCCTCTGGTATAATCCGTTCGCCTTATCGCAGGTGAACGGATAAGCTCGCCGACGTAGCTCAATCGGCAGAGCAACCGCCTTGTAAGTGGTAGGTTATGGGTTCGATTCCCATCGTCGGCTCCAGGTTCGACTGGATGAATGTTGTTGTTTGGCGATCAGGGCTGACATGTTCAACTCTGATCGCGAGCCAGTAACATCATCATAAATAAACTGGTTTCACATATTTATAACCGGGCGGTTACCCAAGTGGCCAACGGGGACTGACTGTAAATCAGTTGGCAAAAGCCTTCGGAGGTTCGAATCCTTCTCCGCCCACTTTGGTTTTTATGAACCTAGCTATGTAACGATGCCCTCATAGCTCAGTAGGTAGAGCACGCCCTTGGTAAGGGCGGGGTCATGGGTTCAACTCCCATTGAGGGCTCTCGTTGCCAGCTTGAACAGACGATAAGTCATGATATAAAGGAGAGAAAAGTCGTATGGCCAAGCAGAAATATGAACGGACGAAGCCGCACATGAATGTAGGGACGATGGGGCACATTGATCATGGGAAGACGACGCTAACGGCGGCGATTACGAAATATTGTTCATTTTTTGGGCGAGCGCAATACCGCCCGTTTGAATCGATAGACAATGCGCCGGAGGAAAAAGCGCGAGGGATAACGATCAACATT
>JBDKUB010000431.1:0-5244 GCA_039679915.1 Anaerolineaceae bacterium | reverse complement strand
CTATATGAAATCCTATAAAGGGGAGTTGATTGCAGGCATAATGATTCTGGTGATAAGCGTATTGGCATGTAGTATACCAGCTCGATTCGCTCCTAAATCGACAACTGCAACACCTGATATTACGTTGACAGCCATCGTTGCTCAATTGTATTTACAAGCGACAATGACCGCTCAAGCACCATTGATAATCGCTACGGACACTCCGGTTCCAACTAACACTACAATACCAACCGCAACCACCGCTTCTCCTACTGAAATTCCCTCAACGCCTACCGATATTCCGACATCTACCCCGGTGCCTACGAAATCGTATGAAGGACCTAACTCTCGATCTGGTCCAAGCGTCGATGCCATTTATCTGTATGATGAACCAACCATCGATGGCGTTTTGGATGAATGGGATATGGATCGCTTTTATGCCGATGATGTGGTCTATGGCGGTTCACAATGGAAGAACGAAGCGGATCTATATGCTAATTTTATGATGGGATGGGATGAGAATTATCTTTATGTTGCCGCAAAAATAAAAGATGATAAATACGTGCAAAGATCTTCGGGAAAAAATTTATATAAGGGAGATAGCATAGAAATTCTTTTGGATACAGTTGTTTCCAAAGACTTTTATTTGGATGAATTGAGTAATGATGACTTTCAATTGGGAATTTCCCCAGGTTCACCAAAACCAGGAAAAAATTGTGAAGCATATCTTTGGTATCCGAAGGCTTATGAAGGAGGAAAAAGCGGGGTTAAGATTGGGGCAATGGAAATTGAAGGAGGCTATCGCATCGAAGCCAAGATTCCTTGGGAGGTTTTCCGTACTAATCCGGATGAGGGGGATCATTTTGGATTCGCTTTTTCAATTTCCGATAATGATAAAAGCGGTGAGAGTATTCAGCAAACCATCGTTTCGAATGTAGATAATAGAAATTTGCTCGATCCGACTACTTGGGGAGACTTAACACTTGTTAGCGCACCAATACCCGGAAAAAGACCAGGTCCTGCATTAGAAGCTGAATACTTGGGTACGCCACCGGTAATCGATGGCGATCTAAGTGAGTGGACTTTGGATACTGTCCATGTATCGCATGTCACATATGGCGCTGATAAATGGAAAGGGGAAAATGACCTTTCTGGGGATGTTATGGTAGGTTGGAATAACGAATATTTATTCATTGGTGTCGAAGTAGTCGATGATAGTTATCAACAACGGATGAAGGGCGATAAGATTTATTTAGGGGATAGTTTAGAAGTTCTCTTCGATAGCAATGTTCAACAAGACTATTTGTTACGTAAATTGAACAATGATGACTATCAATTGGGTATTTCGGCCGGAATTTCAGAAGTGAATAACAACCCAAGTGCTTACTTATGGTTTCCTCCATCCAAAGAGGGAGGAAAATCGAAAGTGAAAATAGCTGCCACTGTTACTTCAGATGGATATATTGTGGAAGTGGCTATTCCATGGAATGCATTTGGCGTATCTCCGAAGAAAGGACAACATTACGGATTCATTTTTTCAATATCTGATAATGATCACACCAGTAAAAATATTCAACAGACGATTGTATCGACCATCGATGACCGTGTGCTAATGGATCCTACCACTTGGGGAGATTTGATTTTGGTGAAATAAGCTATCGACATTCAATACAACACTTCGCACAACGGGGCTTTTATAGCCTTATAAACAACTTTTAAAATTTGCTTATCCTAAGGGTTCTAAAAAAGAAGTGTTGCTAACTCTTGCCTGTATTGTTGGGTTAGCTCGTGTTCTTCACCTAAAAGATCAAAAAGGGCAATTAAAATCAAACGCGGTTCACCATTGTGAAAATGCTTATTTTCGCGAATTATCTCGAGCAGCCCATCCATTGCGGCTGGAAAATTTCCTTTAATTATCAAACGAATTGCACGGTTATAGGCTGCTTCAAGGGGATCATCCGACAGGTTGGGATTATTCTCGACTTGAATGATGGTATTGACTAAAAATAGCAAGTTCAATGCTGCATTGTATTCTTTACTGGCAGGAAAAGCATTTAATACAGCCAAAGCATCCGAAAATTTATTTTGGAATATGTAAGCCTTTGCCAAACCGAGCAGGGCGCGGGCATGGTTTGGTGAGGTTTTCAACACTTCCTTGAAAGCTGATTCGGCGGATTTCCATTGTGACATATTTAGCATACTATTGCCTTTTTCGATGATTAAATCACTAGGATCGGGAATGACAGCTCGGATGAATTCCCTAATTCTCGATTCGGGTTGAATCCCAACAAATTCTGAGACAACTTTTCCATCTCTAAAGGCTTTTATAGCAGGAATATTATGAACGCCATACCGCACGGTTAAATTTTGGTTTTCATCCACATTCAGCTTTGCAAGGCGAATAGACCCCTGTGCATCGATAGTTAATCGTTCCAATATCGGATCCAGGGCTTTGCATGGGCTACACCATTCCGCCCAAAAATCTACGATGACCGGGAGTTGTTGAGAAAAAAGCAATACTTTCTGTTCGAAATCTGCTTCTGAAACATTTACTATAAGATCAGATGCTGACATTCGACATTTCTCCACTTCTTATGATTATTCCTCAGGATCGATCATTCCGGGTTGTTGTACTTCGATAACATCACCATGGATATTTATTTTAATCCGAAATCCCATCATGCCCATATAGGCGCGGACTTCTTCTGGAATTCCAGTTTCGAGCAGGGTATCGAATTGTTTATCCAGGTTTTTGATTTGATTTAAGATGAAAGCATGAGTGAATAAATCATCCTGTCCAATCATTTTGGTTGCTTGCTCGCTGATAGCTTCTTCATTGCCTTCGATATATTGACTCAAGGTTGAAAAGACCTGCCTATCGACGTATTCAGATGGAATATGTCGCCGAAAACCGGCATCATTGACGACATAACACGGTTCATCGCCAATCATAGTCGCTTCGACGGGATTTTCGTTTTCGTCGATAATCAATCCACCAAAAAGAGGTTGTTTACCCATAAAGAATCATCCATTTCAATATATTTTCTAAATGGATTATAACATCCAAAATTTAGATTATTTCTTTAATAATATTGATTTCGGTACCATCTCGATAATAACCCGATTGTTTATCGCCAGGAACCGTAGGAATAGACCAACGGTAGATCCATTTTGCAGCCGAGGAAGGTAAATTTACACAACCAGTACTTTGGGGGAAACCAAAATTATTATGCCAGTATGTTCCATGGATAGCAATGCCATTGGTCGTAAAATAAGATACCCATGGGACCCCTGGCAAATCATTTCCATATGAGGTGAGATTATCACTTTCCATGTGTCTAGTCGCACGTTTGAAAAAAATGTTGAATTTACCCATGGGCGTGATAAAAGCGCTACCTTTATAAGAAGAACCAGTCGAAACGCGAGCCATAAAAACCGGAGTATTATTTTCATAGGCAACGATAATTTGTCTATCGATGTAAACTTCCAGCCGCTTACCTGAGTAGGGTATATCTGGATTAATCGGCAATAATTCTTCCGGAGGGATAATACGCAGGTGGTCTGATTTTACATAATAAGTCTTATTGAATTTTATATCCAAAAGTTGATACCAAGGCAATTTATTTTGATCGATTACTAAATTGATAACCCAGTGGGTTGTTTCATAATATAGTCGAAATGCTATCTCAGAAGATAAATCTGCCTGCCAATGGGCATCTGTGAATGGAATGGTAACTTCGCCAAGTGCACCTGAAACAGGAATAATGGCAGTGACTGGATTGAGATGAATTTTAACCGGCTGAATATTTCCGGAATAAGCATAGCCTTCTTCACCGACTTTATACCATACTTGATTTGTCGGTGAATCCTCTCCAACATATGTTCCTGTAATAAGAAAAACGGTATCTTTTTTGTGAGTGTTTATTACTTTTGATTTTTTAGTTGGTTCACTATAAACATTGATGCAGTCTACTGCAACCCGTCCGTATTGGCCTTCAGGAAAATTCAAGTTAAAATTCAACGTAGGCCAAAAGAGGGATGCAAAAACACTTGTTCCAAGTATTTTTAAAAATTCACGGCGTGAAATATCTTGAGATAATTGGTGGAATGGGTTGATAGAAAACGTACTAGGGATCATCTACTTATGGATATTTACAACAGTTCCAAGGGATGCGAAATTATACAGCCAGGCAGAATCTGGAGTGGAAAAATTAACGCAACCATGGCTCATGGGCGTGCCAAAATTATGGTGCCAATAAGTACCATGAAGCCCATAATCTTTATAAAAATACATGACATAAGGAACATCGGGTAGATGGTACCCAGGACCTGACATATCCGCCGAGCGATATTTAACATAAACATGAAATACACCGGTCACTGTGGGATGCTGCCACGTACCCGTCGATACGACAAAACCCTTTGCCATTTCATCGCCAATATATGCATAAGCACGCTGGGAGCTCAAATCGATATCTATCCACCGCTCATTATTTCCAACTTGAGCAGGACGGTGTACAACCATTGGAGCTTTAACGGCTTTATTTTTTTTGGTGTTTTGTACCTGTTTTTTGGGTTTATTCTTTTTCTCGCCTCGCTTGACTTCGGCTGGCGTAGAAGTAGGTACTTCTGTTGGAGAAGGAACGGGTGTTTGGGTAGGCAGGGGGGTGGCAGTAGGTAAGGGTGTATTCGTTGGTGTAGGTGTTGGCGTGGGTGTTCGAGTCTCTTTATGGAATTGCGTCGAGGATATCGGGGCAGATTTGGGTGGAGAAGCATTGACTTTGGTGATGAACCGCATATCCCGACATCCCGATACTGCAATTAATAAGCCAAACACAACGAGTATTCCTATCCATATCGGTGATAACTTGAATCGAATGAACGAATGTTTATCTATATGAGGGTCGACAATATTTTTTATCGATGATTGAATAGATGGAGCGGATGAATTACTCAGACGTTTTTCAGCCCATGCCAACCCGGCTTTTGTTGTTGGATTATTAGGATTGATAGATAGGGCACGTTTCAGATATTCGACGCTAGCTTCTGGCGTACCGACGGCTGCCAGAATCAGCCAAGATTCATCTCGATTTGGGGATAATTTAGCTGCTAGCTGTGCCCAACGTCTGGCTTTGCTTCGCTCTCCTTGTTTGAGGGCAATTTTAGCATTATGAATAGCTTGAGAGTAATTAGTCTCAGTTGCCGTCATGGACCGTTGGGTGGTGGGGTTTGAGTAGGGCTTTTTAGGGTTGCATCTTCATTGTT
>JBDKUB010000545.1:0-1720 GCA_039679915.1 Anaerolineaceae bacterium | reverse complement strand
TGGCTCTTTCTAATCTGGTCTGCACGCTTTCACCAAAAAGAATCATCTGCGGCGGCGGGGTGATGCAAAATCAAATATTGTTGCCTCTGGTGCGCCAAAAGTTGATTGAATTTCTAAATGGTTATGTCCAATCTCCTGAAATTCTCGAAAATGTGGACAATTACGTTCAACCGCCGGCTTTGGGCAATCGCGCCGGCGTGCTGGGCGCATTAGCCATGGCACAGTTTGGTTGGGGAAATCCATGATGGGTCGATAGATAAACCTACTCTACCCGTTCGCCAGGGGTTATATAGAAATCCTTTAGATATGGCTTGATCTGTTGGCGTACATTATCCTTCAGGATGTTGCCAGAGATGTGCATCAACGTGTCCCCGAAATCGCTGTCTTTTTCCATGCTCGCCAGACAAGGGTAATGGTGATGGAGCAAACCGGCTTTCTCTTCCGCTTCATCGATCGGTATACCTATCAAATACTGAGCTACATGGCGGGCGCATCCACATACGGCATCGCGCTTCACAAATACTTCTGTGATGACCCGCTTCTCAGCGTCGACCTCAATCTGCAGTTCAGGTTGACCAAAATAACAGGCACATTCGGCTATGAAGGGATTATCGTAGGCGGTTCGCTGCCGCCGTGTCACCCCATAATCATGTTCGGTCAAAGAGCAGAGCGGTTTGGGAGTGACACAAGCCACTCCAATTTTTTCCAGCCATCCATGAAGTTGACGAGCCAAGCCGCGCGGCAGCCATGCCTCGCTATCAATAGAGGCTAAAACCGCCTGCGCCCCCGTCATCCGAGCCAGATCGGGCAGTAGTTCTACCGCCCCTTTATGTTCCGTAAACGAAAGGATCAGGTCAGCCTTGGGTAATTCGGAAGGTAAAAAATCTTCCGGATAATCGATTACCAAAGGGAAAGCCCGGGGAGCATCCCAGGTCTCGATCTGCCAACTGAGGGGAGCATATTTCCGAATATTGGCGAGATGCCGCCTGCCATACTCTCCATTGACGATCACCAGGATATCCATACCCATTTCTCCACAACCTTCAGCTACCCACTAAACCTTCAACCGACCCTTTCAATTCACAAATTACCCTTAGCTGCATGGGCTATTTGCGCTAACACCTCGCCAAACTGCTGTATTTCCTCCACGGTATTATAGTGCACCGGGCCAACCCGCACCATTCCACCGCTTTCTTCCAACCCCAGGCGCTCTGTCACAGCGATTGCATAATAATTTCCATCCCAAACATAGATATGATGCCTATCCAAGGCTTCCGCAACCTGCCGCGGGTGCATTCCCTGAAGACGGAAAGAAAAAGTGGGAACACGCTCATCGACTCGCTTGGGATCGCGCAAACCGTATATCGTCACTCCGGGTGTTTCTTCCAATATATCCAGCATAAGTCGGCTAATTTGATGTTCATGGTTTTGGATGGTATACATGGCTTGTTTTAAATGCAGCCGTCTGCCCTGAAATTGTTTCTTCAACGATTCTTGCGAAGACGCATCTCCAAAGGTTTCTCCAACCCAGGCAAGATATTCAACAGCGCCCAGAACACCTGCCAGGCCTTCGTGGTTCTGAGTGCCGGTTTCGAATTTCCCGGGTGACTGGTTCGAAGCCGGGCGTACTTTGTATGGAAATAGTTCTTCTAATAATTCCCGCTTCCCATATAAAATTCCGGCATGTGGCCCAAAGAACTTATATGCCGAGCAGACCAGG
>JBDKUB010000107.1:0-4781 GCA_039679915.1 Anaerolineaceae bacterium | reverse complement strand
AATTCGAGATAATGATAGAATGCAATCCGCAAAACAGGGGCGCGTAGCTCAATGGTAGAGCAGTGGCCTTTTAAGCCATTGGTTGAAGGTTCGAGCCCTTCCGCGCTCACTGTTTGTTTAAGGGGGGGAGGTTATGATTGTTTCCTAAAAGAGGGTAAGTTTATTTTGACTTACTCATAATGATTTGATTAAGCCATTGTTTTAATTTTGTCACAATGACTTGCCCATTTTACTATCATAGAGTAATATGCCCCTGTTTAGTGGAATGCATCCTGTTTTTATCATTATTTTTCCGTTCAGAACGATAAGAAGAATTAGTATATATAGTTGAGAGTTTACGTTTAAACAATCCTTACGAAATAAAAATTAAAAACCCAATAAATAGCTTAATAAACGTTGTATAAACTAAAATAAATATCTAATAAGGAGAAGTACAACTTTGGAGAATAGATATTAAAATGCCAATTACAATTCCTACAGGTATTGCAGCAACAAACCATTTAAAACTTAATATAATCATTGACCCTATCGACATATTGAAATCTGTTATACGAGAACGAATTTGATATTTCTTCTCATTCTCGATTTCTAGACTTGAGACTATAAGAGTTCTAATATTTCATTCTGCTTTTGTATTTTTTCTAAAATATCATTTTCTGTTTTTGAGATTGATTCGTACATTTGCGATTGTGAAGATTTAATTTGAATACTTTCATTTGGATTGATTTGCAGAATTCTTAAAACATGTTGAGCAGTTAAACGTACATCAGGTGACGGATCATTAATATTTAATTCTTGAAGTCGCTCAATTATTTGTGGATGAGAATAACCAATTTCCCCTATTCTTTTAATTGCTTCATTTCGAATAGTGTCATTTTCGTTATTTAAGGCTTTTAGTGAATCTATTATTTCTTGTTTTTGTTGTTGATTAATCATAGAATCCCCAAATTTAAAAAATTATGAACGAATATTTGAGAACTATAAAATAATTATAGCAGAATCAAATTAACTTGCCAAATGCGAGAATAGAAAGTGTGGAAAAAAGTAATTTTTTAACTCCTCCACCAAAAATCTGTCCTTGGTTTTAGGGGGAGGTTGGGTAAGGGTGAATCTAATTACTGTGGCTTAATCTTTTTCAACATCCTCTTAACTCTTCTAAATTGATTATAATCATTATGTCGATTATCTGCAGGTCGATGATTTGGGATTTCAAGTCGTTATCGCCTTGCTCAAATCGCTACACATATACTTCATATCGAATAGAAAATCAAGTTATCATGTCCAAAAAACATAAGCGGTCGCAATCTATATCATCCACACACAAGAGAAAACCATCTCAAACAGCCCAGCGGAGGAGTCGTAATAATTTATGGGTTAGCTTGGGCTTTTCCATCCTAGCTGTTATTGCCGTTGTATTGCTTGCCAAGCCAAAGTCGACCCAGCTCGACGAGATTTCACCGGCGCAGGTATACGAAAAATATCAGCAAGGCGCATTGATTTTGGATGTGCGCTCTCGAGAAGAATGGAGCCAAAGTCATATCGAGGGCAGTCAGTTAATCCCGTTAGATGGATTGGAGACCAGTCTGAGCGAATTGCCGCGTGATCGTGAAATCATTGTGGTGTGCCGCTCGGGAAATCGTAGCCAGGCGGGATTAGAAATATTAAAAGAGGCTGGGTTTTCACATGCGTTTTCCATGCGCGGCGGGATGATTGCGTGGGAAGAAGCGGGATATCCGGTCGAAAGCAGCTCTCCTTAATATTCACGAATACCCCTATTTTAATTACCCAGCTATGGTTTTTTAATGTTGCGATTTTTACTTAATCTGTTTAGAATGGGGTTGTACCGAAAACGGGTTTAAATTTGCCAAATCTCAATAAGTATACTGTCAACCCGGTCAAATTGACTTACAGAACCTGGATAGCACATTATTACGACACTGCTACACTTCACTGACTATAGCATCAGTTTGGATGATTGGGTGTTATATTTTAATCATCTTAGAATTGGCTTGTGGTTATGGCATCATTCGTATGTCTGATACAATACTTTTGCTTTCGAACGTTTAAGACGCGTAAAGAATTATTTTGTTAATCTTTAGACAGCCTCCCTCTTTCCCCCATTTCTGCAAAAATGGGGGGATGTCCACAGGACAGGGGAGGGCTTGTAAAACAAGAATAGACATTTCCCCCCATCATAATCTCCCTAAAGTGGGAGAAGAGAGGGAGAGAATGAGTGATAATCACAAATCTAGATCATAGAGTGAGCTTTGGCGAGCAATTAAAATAGTGCTGTTGCGATTATAAATACCCGGCTAAACGATATAGGTTGAGAAAAACATGAACGAAAAATCATCATCATCTCCTCGTTGGAGTTCGACGACCAAGATCATCGTAGGTTTGACATTTGTGGCGATTGTGGGAGCCTTATTGATTACATTCCGCACCATCGTCGGTCCCTTGATTTTGGCGTTCGTACTGGCATATTTGTTACATCCTATTGTCGATTGGCTGAGTAAAACCCTGAAAATTTCCTGGCGGTTGTCGGTAAATTTGATTTACCTGCTAATTGTTCTAATCCTCATTGGCTCATTTACCGCAGCCGGGTTTGCAATTACCCAACAAATCCAAAGTTTGATTGGCTTTATCCAACGCAATGTGGCTGCTATCCCTGATTTGGTGACCGAGTTTTCCAAGCAGACCTTCAAACTGGGACCTTTCGAATTCAATCTAGCTCAATATGATCTGACTTATATCATCGACCAGATTCTAGCTGTAGTGCAACCTATGCTTGGGCAAGCCGGCAGTTTGCTCAGCTCATTTGCCGGGCAGGCTGCAGAGACAATCGTTTGGTCTTTGTTTGTTTTGTTGATCTCCTATTTTTTATTAGCAGAGACCCGGCGGGTCTCTGTCCAATTAAGCACTGTGGATATTCCGGGTTATTCCAGTGATGTGCGCCGCCTGGCAAATGAGTTGCGGATTATTTGGAACTCGTTCCTGCGTGGTCAATTGATCATTATTTTGTTGGTTATTTTGTCTTATACCATATTGAT
This sequence comes from Anaerolineaceae bacterium, assembly GCA_039679915.1. GTDB lineage: Bacteria > Chloroflexota > Anaerolineae > Anaerolineales > UBA4823 > JAAZNS01. The sequence continues at coordinate 1,731 of JBDKUB010000107.1, read as the reverse complement.
GAGCATATTAGGTCTTCGTTATGCCATTGGCATTGCCATATTGGCGGGGTTAGCGCGATTTGTGCCATACCTTGGACCTTTAGTCTTATGGATAGTGACGATCATCGTTAGCTATTTCCAAGGTGGGAATTACTTTGGAATGCCTCAAATATATTACGCTTTGATGACGGTCGCTTTAGGCTTTATATTGGACCTGATATTCGATAATCTAGTCAGCCCGCGCATTTTAGGTAAGTCTCTGGGAGTCCACCCGGCGGCAGTGCTGGTGACGGCGATAATCGCTGCCCGGCTGATCGGTTTTATCGGTTTGATTTTGGCGGCGCCGGTGCTGGCTTCGTTCCTCTTGATCAGCCGATATATGCTGCGCAAGTTGTTGGATATCGATCCATGGCAAGGAATAGAACCAAGAACCCAGCCACTGGAAATTCCCTGGGAAAAATGGGGGCAATTTTTTAAGAAGGTTTGGCTGAAGATAAAAAGCTTTATCGATTGGCAGCAGAAACAAAAGAAAAGAGAGGAGTGAATAGAAAGCAAAAAGCAATTATCGGGAATCGTTCATTCCTCATCGAAAATAGAAGTGTGTTGTAAAAAAAGAGAATAAAAACACAGATCAGAAAAGGGTAAAACGAGATGAAAGGAAAATTGGATTGGACTCATGCTATAATGCGCATAATGCCCCAGTAGCTCAAAGGATAGAGCGAGGCTCTCCTAAGGCCGAGGTTGAGGGTTCGACTCCCCCCTGGGGCGCTTTAATCAAACTTTCATAAATTACCCCTTGATTTTTTAATGATATACTATATAATATAAATGTCAAACGTCTGGGTGCCCCCCTCACCCAGGCGTTTGACGCTTTAATTGGCAGAAACTATAATTGATTCTTCATAATATTCGCATAAATATTTTAATCTATCGTCAAAATTACATCTTCATTTTTTAAAATATTATGGTATTATCATAGATGCAGATGCTTGGGTGCCCCCCTCACCCAGGCATCTGCATTTTATGGGGATATTATCCATATTATAATTGTTGTCATCTTACCTAAAATCAATGGAGAATTACCATGGCTTTGAATATCGATCTTGTCCGCAGTCAATTTCCAGCTCTGAACCAGCCGGCGATATTTCTCGATAACCCCGGTGGAACGCAAATTGCCCAACCTTCCTTGAACCGTATGGTGCGATACCTCACGGAGTGTAATGCAAACCATGAAGGCGCTTTTGCTACCAGTCGAATTTCCGATGCGCTATTGCATGAAGCTCACCAAGCGATGGCAGATATGCTCAATGCTGCTCAACCGGAAGAGATTGTTTTCGGCGCTAATATGACCACCCTCACCCTGCATATCAGCCGCTCCTTAGCGCGTACATGGAAAGCAGGGGATAAAATCGTGGTGACTAACCTGGATCACGATGCCAACATCACCCCCTGGACTTTGGCAGCAGACGACCGCGGCGTAAAAGTGCTGCGCGTCGATTTTCATACAGAAAATGGGACGCTAAACCTCGACAGTCTAAAGCAAGCCTTGGATGAAAAACCGCGCTTGTTAGCGGTGGGATACGCTTCCAATGCTTTAGGAACCATCAATCCGCTCGATACCATTATTCCTATGGCGCATGATGCCGGCGCGTTGGTTTATGTCGATGCGGTCCAATATGCGCCTCATGGACCGATCGACGTTCAAGCCTTGGATTGCGATTTCCTGGTCTGCTCGGCATATAAGTTCTTTGG
>JBDKUB010000538.1:0-5020 GCA_039679915.1 Anaerolineaceae bacterium | reverse complement strand
AATGGATTGGCTGGATCTTGAATTAACTGCTCGTAATAATAAGCAGGGATCAAGCGCGCCATCCGATTATTTTCGTAGGTGGGGTAAGAAACCATTGCCAGTATTTCTCCGGTCTTGGGATTCATAGCAATAGTCACGCCGCTGGTCGAGCGGATTGTATTCAAGTATGTATTCCAAAAATTAATCTCACGGTCGAGAATAGACGTAGCCGCTTGCTGCAACCGTGTATCAATAGTCAATTTCAGGCTTTGACCCGGCTGTGAGGCAACTGGTGGCTCAAGATCGCGGATTGTTTTGCCCGCCACATCGACCTCTACCAGTCGAGTCCCATTTACACCGCCTAATAAATCCTGGTATTGCAACTCCAAGCCGGCGTAACCGACTTTATCGCGGTTCGCGACCAATCCTTGAGATTCATAATATTCTTCTTGATTAGCGGGAATAGGTCCCAAAAAACCAATAAAGGTTGCCGTTAAAGATCCTGTTGGGTAATCCCGAATAGAAGATGTTTCGATAGATACTCCCGGTAAATCGACTGATTTTTCCTGCACGCGCATAGCTGTCTCTTTATCGATATCACACTTTACACGCACTGCTTGATAAGGAGTAGACAATTCACCATATTCGGCAATTTGCATGATCCCATGCTCTGAATAACAAGGGACATAAGGTGTCTCCGTTGTAATTACTCCAAGATCGACAGGGGCATCGATTAGTTCAGACAGCTCGCGGTAAATTTCCTGCTTTTCCCCTTCATCGTCAGGTAAATCGGAGGCTGTGATCACAACATTGTATGAAGCAATATTACGCGCCAATATTGTGCCTCGCCGATCATAGACAATCCCTCGAGTGGCTGGAGTATTTATGGTTAATGAGCGATTATCTTCTGCCTGAGCAATCCAGGTCGATGATTCTAATATTTGTAAAAAGAATAATCTCCCCAGATAAATAATAAATACTATTCCGATAACGACCGCAGTAAATAATACCCGCCAGTGCTCTAAAGGATTCTTTGCTACAGGAGTATCACCATTCATACTTCAATTTCCTCAGGATATAACCAATTAGCTAAATCATTGAAAATAGCAAAAATCGGTATAGCAAAAATAAGGTTTAACAGGATACTGGGCAAGGTGATCAAACCAATTGCATCCATCACAGGAATAGGATTACCGCTAAGTTTTATCGCTGTCAAAGAAAAACCATGCATGACAACCGTGCCAATAAAGGCTAATACCAACATGGTTAACAGGGGGATTCGCCATGTGTGCCTGCGCATAAATCGTGTTATAGCAGTTATTGTTAAATAGGCTATTAGGGAAACCCCAAATGGCAAAGCAGAGGCAAATGTAAATACCAATCCAGCGATGATACTCCACTGCCAGGCAGTTTTTACACGTTGGTGCAATGCCCATGCAATAACGGTCAACAGAATAATGTCGGCCGTCCCCTGTAGCAGCGTCAGGTGGTTAACGAGCGTCGATTGTAAAACAATCAAAATACCAAATATAGGAATAGAAATCAATGTGGCTAACATAAGCGATTTCGTTCAACCATAGGAATGATCATTCGGAGGGAATAAGCGGACCATAATCGATTGGTTTGAAATTAGTAATCACCAATACTATGGAAATCTTAGAAAAATCGACCACCGGCTGTACTGAAGCCCTTTGGAATAAATCCAGATCTCGTTTGCGCACGCCACTCACCTGACCAACGATAATATTGGCTGGAAAGCCGCCTCCCAAGCCAGAAGTCAGCACCAGGTCACCCGCGTTCACATCCGCCTCTTGTGGGATCATCTCCAAAGAGATATCTCCAGTGATTTGACCTACGATCATTGCCAGGGCGCCGGAAGGTTCTATACGCACATTGATACTCGAATTCGGATCTGTGATCAATTGAACACGTGCGGCGCCGGCTGTCACTCCCGAAATACGCCCTACTAATCCCTGCTGGGTAACCACCGGCATGCCCCGCCGTATCCCATCATCGGAACCAATATTTATAATCACATACTGGAGAAAGGGGGACGGATCGGTGGCTACAACTGTCGCAGCTTGATAGCGATACTCCGGGTTAGCTCGAGCAAAATCTACCAGGGCAGATAAAATCTTTGTCTCGGATAATTGTTGTTCAAGCTCGATAATTTGCGTTTGCAAACGAGATACCTCAGCTTCCAGCTCCGCATTGCGCTGTCGCAGCAATTGTGTATCTTCAGAAGCGCTGAGAATGCTTTGTACTGCCTGGTATCGAGAGGTAATCCAGGCTTGTGCCTGAATGATTGGATTGACGAATATGCGTGAGAGCGGGGTTAAGTATCCCCCCAAAGCCAATCCGATCAAACCAAGGACTATCAAAACCAGTACGATCGTTTGCAGCGATCGAGACGTGGTAGTATTCATAATATTTACCAGCTAACTATGTTTCGTGCTTCCTCGTTCAAGCCCAACCAGCAGTCGGCCGAAGTGATCAAGGTCTTCGAGCACCATTCCAGCCCCCCGTGCCACACTGGTCAACGGGTCATCTGCCAGCCAGGTTCGAATTCGTAATTCTTCTGTTAGACGCCGGTCGAAGCCCAATAATTGTGAGCCGCCTCCCGAAAGGCAAATTCCGGTGTCCAACAAATCAGCAATGATTTCCGGGGGAGCTTCATCCAGAGCATCCTTTATAGTGTCAATAATGGTTTGAACTGAACTGGAAATAGCTTCCCGAATTTCAACCGATGAAACTTCGATTTCTTCTGGTAAACCAGTTACCAAATTTCGACCGCGGAGGGTATAAGTTTTTTCTTCTGGGAGGTGATAAGCAGAACCAATTTGAATTTTTGCAATTTCCGCCATGCGTTCGCCAATCAATAAATTGTATTTATTACGCATATACTGCACGATATCAGCATCCATTTCATCGCCGGCCACCCTTAAAGATCGGGAAACCACAATTCCTCCCATGGACAAAATGGCAACCTCCGAAGTACCCCCACCCACATCAACGATCATACTGCCGCGAATTTCCGATATGGGTAACCCAGCCCCCAATGCAGCAGCTACAGGTTCTTCGATAAGATACGTTTCGCGCGCTCCCGCTGACATGGCAGCATCATAAACAGCTCGCTTCTCTACTTCGGTTACCCCGCAAGGGATACCAATCACAACTCTTGGTCTGGGCATGGGAACGATACTCTGCTCGTGAGCTTTACCGATAAAATAAATCAACATCTCCTGCGTAATTTCATATTCTGCAATGACACCATCGCGTACCGGTCGCACAGCAATAATATTGGCAGGTGTGCGTCCCACCATTTGTTTTGCTTCTGCACCAACGGCTAAAGGCTTTCTTGTTTTTTTATCAATGGCTACCCACGATGGTTCATGAATAACAATACCCTTACCGCGTACATTGACAAGGGTATTGGCGGTACCCAAATCAATGCCGATATCCAGTGAAAAGAACCCCAAAAACCAGTTAAGGGGATTGAATGCCAAATTGTGCTCCTCAGTTTATTACGTTACCACCGATGATTTTTGTTGTGTACCTGCTCGTGATGCTAAGGTGCAGTTTGGGAAACCCGCCCACGACACATCGTGAAAGATTATACCATCGAACCTTTGGTGCATAGCACTCCAGAGCCTTCATATAAATTAGACATCTTTAATCTTACTATTATACGAATATTAATAATAAGTTAAATTAGGACCAATTTGATGCTTTTATTAAATATCATTGAATACTAGATTTTCTGTTATACCGACTATTCTCAACATAAATCATGGCTAGAGGTGCATTAACTATGTTCAGTATAAACTACATGTCGAAGCCATTTTTCGAAGAGCACCAGTGTAGTAATGACTTCAGTCATTATTTTGCGTGGTTTGGGGATTGTCCTAAAAGAAGGCTGTCACCTCGAGCGAAGCGAGAGGTCTTCCCATAAGTAAGTTAAGATGTCTCGCTTCGCTCGACATGACATTTATGACTTTGTAGACAGCCCCTACTACCGTTTCACACCTGTGTAGTAAGTAGTTTAACGACTAAAGTCGTTACTACGGGATTGTAATTTCGGTTTTTCTTGATTTACTTAACCCCACCCCATCCCTCCCCGCAAGCGGGGAGGGAGTGAGGGTAGGGATCCTTTCTCCCTAAATTGATTGAAGGGAAAGAGAAAACAATTAATCAGGTAGCTAGACTATTTATCTGATTTCGATTTCTCAGGATTACGATATAATACCTTTATCCTTGATTATTCGGAGGTGAATTCGTAAAATATCTGAAATGGGAAAGACAGCGCATGGCCCATAGGGTGGTAATGGGTGACGAGGATGAGGGTTCCTGCTCGCGAGAGCAGGCTAACCGAATATTCGGGAAAATCGAAAGATCAGCGGAAGCCCTCCGGGTGTAACACCACCCGATACCTTTCCCTCCAAATACAAACTATCCCATCAATGCTAACCGGGTAACCGGTGAGACAAACGCGGCTAGAGTGGAAAAAAGTGAATAACTCTTCACCAATTTACTCACTATTACACTTGGAGGATCCCATGTGCGGAATTGTTGGTTATATCGGCGAGCGCGATGCAACGCTGGTCATTTTGAATGGATTAAAACGGTTGGAATACCGCGGCTATGATTCAGCCGGCTTGGCTATTTTAGAGAACAGCCATATCGAAATTCGGCGCGATGCCGGTAAACTCTCCCATCTCTCGCTTTTATTAGATGAGATGCCGGTCCATGGAAAACTGGGCATCGGGCATACCCGCTGGGCAACCCATGGCGAGCCCAGCGCCCGAAATGCCCACCCCCATCTTGGTATGACCGGCGATGTCGTTTTAGTCCACAACGGCATCGTCGAGAATTTTCTCGAATTGAAAGAAGAATTGACTGCGGAGGGAGTCGTATTCAATTCGGATACCGATTCGGAGGTCATCGTCCACCTCATCGAAAAACAATATTCCCAGGTCAATGACCTGGTCGAAGCTGCCCGCCTGGCGCTTGGCTATATCCGCGGCGCGCATAGCGTGGTGGT
>JBDKUB010000507.1:0-4852 GCA_039679915.1 Anaerolineaceae bacterium | reverse complement strand
GACTGTGCCCATTTCCATCTCCCCAACGGGAATTATGGGCATACTCACGCTTTGGATCGAGAATTTCATCGAATAAACGGCGCAAGTCGCTGAAGCAGCCATTTTCATGTTCGATGGTAGTGACCGCACTGGTCGAAGAGGGACAAAATACCGTCACGATGCCATTGGCAATTTCAGTATCGTGGATCGAGGCAGCAATCTGATCGGTGATATCGATGATATCGGCATTACCACGGGTAGAAAATTCAAGCGATACGGTTTTTACGGTCATAAAACCTCATTCATCAAAAAAAGCATTAAAAATTCACTCACTTTTTTCTTTATCCAGGTTGGCTAGAAAACGGCGGTCTTGTTCAGAAAGATTGGCTTTTTCCAGTAAATCCGGACGGCGCTGCCAGGTGCGCAGCAAAGCTTGTTCCCTGCGCCAGCGGGCAATCCGGGCGTGGTCACCAGAAAGCAGGGGTTCGGGTACCCCCCAACCGCGAAATTCTGCCGGCCGGGTATAGTGGGGATATTCCAACAAGCCTGAGGCATGTGAATCGTCAATGGCGCCATCCGGATCTCCCAACACGCCGGGGATAAGGCGCGCCACTGCGTCGATGATGATCATGGCAGCCAGCTCGCCGCCAGTTAGCACATAATCTCCGATGGAAATCTCATCCGTCGCCAGGTATTGGCGGATGCGTTCATCGACACCCTCATACCGACCGCAAATCAGCGCCATACGGGCTTCGTTTTGTTTGTCCATTGCAGCTAATTCGAAAGCTATCTTTTGATTGAAAAGCCTCCCTTGCGGGGTGAGCAAAATGACCGGGCAAGAGGGCGGCATACCCAATACGGATTCCACCGCCGCAAAGACCGGTTCGGCTTTCATCACCATTCCCCCTCCGCCGCCGTATGGTTCGTCATCGGTAATGTGATGCTTGTCGTAGGTCCAATCGCGGATATTGTGCAGGTTTACCATCACCAGCTTACGTTGACTGGCGCGTTGCAAGATGCTGGTTTGCAGATATGGCTCGAATACTGCGGGAAAGAGGGTAAAGATTTCGAAAATCATGATTCAAATTTCGAATACAATTTTATTATCATCATATTTCTTCAGGAGTTTGATAAACCGCTACCCGGTTCTGCCCAATTTCCCTGGCAGCATACAGCGCTACCTGGGCAACATGCAGTAAGTTTTCTACATCGGTGGCGTGTTCAGGAAAGGAAGCAACTCCCGCCGATATAGTAGCCCAGATGTTCAACCCGGCGTTATTGACCGACAGTTCCTCGAAGGATTGACGCAAATGCTGGGCGCGTTGAGCAGCCACTTGAGTATCGACATTGGGGAATACAATAACGATTTCCTCCTCACTATAGCGGCAGGGAATATCTCCCAGGCGAGTTTTGATCAGCAGCATTTTACCCAATGATTGCAATATCAGTTTGCCCACATAATGGCCATAGGTGTCATTCAGGTGGTTAAAATCATCCAGGTTGATCATAATCAAGCTGACCGGATAATGACTTCGTTGGGCACGCGCCAATTCACGTTCCAGCGTTTCGTTGAGATAACGCCGGTTGAATAAGCCGGTAAGTTGATCGCGGATGGCTTGCTCACGAAGCAATTCCTGCAAGCCTTGGATTTCTTTTAGCTGTGATTCTAATTGTTGGTTGGCTTTTTCTACTTCTTGATGGGCGTTTTGTGCCTTGAGCATCAACTGAGCTGTCGATTGCTTCTGCAAGGGTAACTGACCAGTATGATAATCACCTGCATCCCGGCTTTGCTTCAAGTGGCGAACCAGCATATTGAATGCTGTGGAAAAATCGCTCATAAATTCGACTTTTTGATCAAAATCCCCTAGAGCAATCCGCTGGGTTTGCCAGGTTAAACGACGCAAATTTGCCTGTAAGGATTTAAGTGCATCTGCCAGCTTTCCATCAACCTTTAATTCCTGGTCTAATCTTCCATTCGCCAACTCGAGGGAAAATCGATGGATAGCTTTTATATCATCGAGAAGAGCCCCAAACTTTTCATCGTCGGCTAACATGGATGGTAATGTTGGCGTTTGTCCAGTGGCTAGAACTTGATCGAGCACTTCGACAATATACGCTAAAAATTCTTCGTAACTTGAAAATTGATTTGTATTTTCCAATGCGTTGCACTACCAGATATTATTATATTATAGAGGGCAATGACTAAACGAACCATTTTTACCTCTGGCAAAAAATTTCGCCTTTTGATATACTCATTCAGTGAGTATTTCCAATGTCAGGATCATCAATCATATCGAGTGCTCTATCACCTAAGTATACCGTATTAGGCTTACTGTATTTTCAACCGATGCACGGCTACGATCTGCATCGTAAACTAGAATCAGACCTTCATGAGATTTGGCGCATCAGCCAAAGCCAGGTATATACCCTTTTGAAACGCCTTGAGGCGGAGGGTCTGCTCTATGCCTCCCAACAGATACAGGAAAAACGCCCTGACCGCACCTGTTTGTATTTAACTGAAGATGGTAAAAAGACTTTTCTAACCTGGCTTGATACGCCCACCCGACCAAGCTCACGCGCCATTCGGGTAGAATTCCTATCACGGTTATATTTTGCCTCACGGATGGGGAAAGATAAATTCGATCAATTGGTCATAGAACAAATTAATGCAACCCAAAAAGATTTACAGCGGCTGCAAGAAAAATACGATGCCACACCGGAGCAAGAATTATTCAGCCGTTTAGGCTTAGAACTGCGTATGCGGCAAATAACTTCCATCTTGGATTGGTTAGAGACATGCAAACTGATACAGCCATTGCCTATCCTAAAGTAAAGCAGGTTAAACCCAAAATCGTTTGGCGTGGTTTTTGGCAAATTCTTACCATGCCCTTTATCTTGTTTATTCTATTGCCCATTCTGGCACTGTTTTTCCGATTGACGCCGGCTGATTTTATCCAATCGTTGAATGAGACACAAGCCTTTCAGGCAATACGACTAAGCATAAGCACATCGATCATTACAGTATGTATCACTTTGCTATTGGGTACACCGGTGGCGTACTTCATTAGCAAACGTACTTCACCCTATCACCGCCTGATCGATGTATTGATCGATCTGCCTACCGTGCTGCCGCCCTCGGTCGCCGGGGTGGCGCTTTTGATGGCTTTTGGCAGGCAGGGGCTGGTTGGCTCCTGGCTGAATTCGTTGGGTATCAGCATACCTTTTACCACAGCCGCGGTAGTCATGGCGCAGACTTTCATCGCTGCCCCACTGTATATCAAATCAGCCATGCTTGGTTTTAATGAGATCGATTGTGAATACAAGAAAGCGGCTGCATTGGATGGTGCCAACCGCTGGCAAATCTTCCGCTATATCATGCTGCCCATGTCGCGCACTTCGCTGATCAGCGGTAGCATACTCACCTGGGTGCGTGCCTTGGGTGAATTTGGAGCCACCATCATCTTTGCCGGAAATTTCCCGGGACGTACCCAAACTATGCCGCTGGCGATCTACCTGGGTTTCGAAATCGATATCAAAGTTGCCTTGACTCTTTCGGTTATCCTGATCGTTTTCTCGTTCCTGGTGTTGATTATCTTAAAAAGTTTTCTCCATTATCACAAAGATGTTTTCATCGAAGACGTCTCGGAAAGTGCCAATTGGTAAGGAAGCTTAATGGAGATATACAACGAACTATCATACGCACTTTATAGTGATACCTTCCGGGATTTGATATGTGCGTTGCGTTCCATAACAATTTCCGCCAGAACACTCAAAGCAATATCCGGGGGGTTTTTCCCTCCCAAATCGATTCCAATCGGCGCATGCAGACGAGCCAATTGCTCGGGGGTAAAGCCATCCGCCTGCAGTCTTTTACAGCGTTCGGCATGAGTCTTGCGGCTGCCTAACACGCCAATGTATTGCACCGGGCTATTCAAGACGATTTTCAACGCCGGGTCATCGATTTTGGGATCATGGGTCAGGACGGCAACACTGGTATTCGAATTGAGGGGTATTTTGGCGAATGCTTCTTCTGGCCACTCTTGAATGAGCAAATCCACCTCGGGAAATCTTTCCTGGCTGGCAAAGTTCTTCCGCGGGTCTATCACGATGGTACAAAAACCCAAAGCCTTCGCCAAAATTGACAAGGTAACGGCAATATGCACTCCGCCAACCATGACTAAAACCGGCGGTGGTTCGATTACATCCACGAATACCCGCAGGGATTGCTGTCCGGGAAATTCAAGAGAAGCATTTTGGGATTGCTGACCTGGGATCAAATCCCGAGCCAACTGATGAGCCTGTCCGTCTAGATCTTTTCTGAACGACCCAAAGAGAATTTGATCTTCGGTCACTAACATCTCTTTGCCAAACAAATCCGAATTTTCCTGCAAAATCGAAAGCAGGGCTACAGGGGTGTAGGTGGATATAGCCGAATTAAGCTTGTGGAAAAGATTTTCATCGAGCCGCCGAACAAAAACATCGATCTTTCCACCGCAGGATAACCCCACACTAAAAGCGGTATCGTCGGTCACCCCATACTGCAATAATGCCGGCTGATTGGTCTTGATGGCGCGGATGCCGGCTTCAATGACCGCTCCTTCCACACAGCCGGCGCTCACCGAGCCGGCGATAAGCGGGTCATTGGTAAATGCCATTTTGGTTCCAATTGGGCGAGGAGAGGAACCCCAAGTTTCGATCACGGTCGCCAGACATACGGCTTTATTTTCTGCAATCCAACGCGAAATATACGAAGACAATTCATACATGGTAACCCTCACTAAAGCTAATGATTATCATCAGATATCTTCATGATACCACGTAGAAGTATTTTTTTAAAATTGGTTATAGATAATTTTGGAACTTTTTTGCCATG
>JBDKUB010000392.1:0-4018 GCA_039679915.1 Anaerolineaceae bacterium | reverse complement strand
TCATCATGTATTTTCTGGATAACCTTGAATATTTCCTGAACAAGAATAGGCGCTAGTCCAAGCGAAGGCTCATCCAAGAGCAGCATTTTTGGCTTGGAGATCAAGCCTCTGCTAATGGCGAGCATTTGCTGTTCCCCGCCGGAAAGCGTGCCTGCGAATTGTTTTCGACGTGTTTTCAAGATAGGGAACAAAGTAAAAATCCATTCCTTTGTTTCTTGTATCTGGCGAGGATTGAATTGTTTACGCACACCCCATGTACCCAGGTTCAGGTTTTCATCTACGGTCAGAGTGGCAAAGACTTTGCGCCCTTCAGGAATGTGTGCCATACCCATTCCAGCCAGCTTATAGGATGGAAACTTACTCAAATCTTCTCCCATCAGGCGTACTGTGCCGCTTTTGGGAGACATTAACCCGGAGATTACTTTGAGCAGGGTAGTTTTTCCCGCTCCATTTGCTCCCAAAACGGCAACCACATCTCCCACATGGATTTCAAGTGATATGCCTTTCAGCGCTTCGACCGCGCCATAGGCTACAACCAGGTTTTCGACAGAAAGCAGCGTGTCTATGTTACTCCTCCTTTCCCAAATAGGCTTCAATGACCCGTGGATTTTGATAGATTTCGTTTGGCAGACCTTCGGCGATTTTATTTCCCATATCCATGACGGTTACCCAATCTGAAATACCCATGACCACATTCATGTCATGTTCTATGAGAAATAGCGTGAATCCTTCGGCAATTAAAGTCTTGAGGAAATCCATTAATTCTTCTGTTTCTTTATCATTCAAACCAGAAGAAGGCTCATCGAGGATGAGCAGGGCGGGGCTGGTCGCCAAGCCGCGAGCAATTTCCAATAACCGCTGCTTGCCATAGGGTAAGTTGCGCGCCAATTCGTTTCGATATTCCCATAGTCCAACCTGATGTAAACGGTAAGAGGCGATTTCCAATATTCTTCGGTCTTCGGCTTTTTGAGCTGGGGTACGTATGACAGATGCCCATACGCCGCTATTCGCATGACAATGAGGACCAGACATTACGTTTTCGATACAGGTCATGGAAGGGAAAAGGCGGATGTTTTGGAATGTGCGGGCAATCCCTTTTGAAATGACCATATGTGGTTTTAGACCGGTAATATCCTCATTGTTAAAGATGACTTTACCTTCTGTGGGAGCGTAGATACCAGTGATGACATTGAAGAGGGTAGTTTTTCCCGCGCCATTTGGTCCAATCAACGAGGTGATCTTTCCTGCTCTGATTTTCATATCGAATTGGTTGACTGCCACCAGACCGCCAAATTGCATGGTAAGATTTTGCGTTTCAAGCACTATACCGTTAGATGCTTCTTGGGTTTCTTCAGAAGCAGCCTGATTTTCCACAGCGCTGGGAAGAGTGGCTATGAACTGGCTTTTTCGTTGCAGCACATCATTAATAAAGTCATCTTCTTTAGGGGGAAGCTTTGTAATACCAAGACCGCTCAAGCCCACTTTTTCTCTGCGACGAGGCAGAATTCCCCCAGGTCGGAAAATCATCATGACCATGAGGGCTGCGCCAAAGAAAAGCAGCCGGTAGCTGGCAAACTGCCGAAAGATTTCAGGGAAAATCACGACAATGGCAGCCCCAAGTATATTGCCTGGGATAGAACCCAAACCACCTAACAACACAATCACAAAGAATAGGGTCGAGTCCATAAACGTATAATTGGCAGGCGAGATGATCATCATTTTAGATGCGTAGATATTTCCTGCAAACCCTGCTAATGCAGCACCTAATACAAAAGCAATCAACTTATAATGTTTTACATCGACGCCATTGGCTTCGGCTGCAATTTCATCCTCTCGGATGAAGTTCCAAGCCCGCCCAACCCGAGATTTTTGTAGATTGATTAGCCCCAGGATAACTAAGCCGACCAGAATCCACACATAGTAATAAAAGTGAATTGGATCACGCACGGTAAAGATGCCAAAATTGGGATTGCCAATTCCGGTGATACCGTTGGCGCCATTGGTCAAACCAAAAGGATTGTTCAATGCGGCAATCCGAACGATTTCCCCAATCCCAATCGTAACGATACACAGGTAATCACCTCGCAGGTGGATAATGGGTGAGGTGACAAGATAAGCGAATGCTCCTGCGGTGAGTGCACTCAAAGGCAGCAATATGACGATGGGTATATTCAATTGCACATAGAGAATACCTGTGGTGTAGGCGCCGATTGCATAGAAAGCTGCATGCCCAAGATCGAAAAGTCCCACTTCACCAAGAACAATGTTGAGACTCAACCCAATAAGGACATATACTCCTACAAAGAAGCCAACATCGATCCAGTAATTATTGACGTTGGGTAAAAAAGGATACAAAATGAGAAAGAGAATTATCAAACCGGTCAAAATCATCGAACGGCGGCTTGATGATTCGGAACCCGATTTCTGTGATTTCAGAATACGCTGGGTAAATTTCTGGGTGATATCGCTCATGGTTTACACTTTCTCCGCCACTTTTTCTCCAATGATCCCAGTAGGACGGACGATTAAGATGATAATTAAGATCAAGAAAACGAAGACATTTTTCCATTGCCCGGAGACAAATCCTTCAAAAAGTGCTTCTAATAGACCCAGCAAAATTCCACCAATCATCGCCCCTGGGATGTTGCCGATACCTCCTATAATGGTGGCTGTAAAGGCTTTTAAGCCATACCCCCAGCCCATGGTAAATATAATTCGGCTATAGTTAAGCCCAGCAAAAACGCCCGCCAGTGCGCCTAAGGCTGGTCCGACCGAGAAAATAAATAGAATGACGGTTTGAAAATTGACACCCATCAATGTCGCAGTATCCCTATCTAAAGCCGTTGCTCTTACTGCGGATCCAAATAATGTCTTCTCAACAACGTAGTAAATTACACCCATCAATGCCCATGAGATAATGATGGTTATCAGTTTGAGATAAGTGATGCGAATATCACCAAACAGCAATAAACTTCCTGAAGGTATGCTGGTTTGCGGATAAGCCTGGAAGCGAGGTCCCCAAACAGCCATGATGCCATTGGAAATGAAAATGGAAGCACCTAAAGCTGATACCACCAGGGGCAATCGACCTGCTTTATATACCGGACGGTAGGCAACTCGTTCGATTAATAATCCGCCAACAGCCAGACCCAGCATGGAGCCTATTAAAGCGATAACAATTCCTCCCCAGATGCCAAATGTACGTGTTACCCATCCGGATGCGAAAACCAGGATGGCGTAACCGATGTAACTACCGAGAGCGAAGAAATCGCCATGGGCAAAATTGATCAATTTCATTACACTATAGACCATGGAATATCCCATAGCCACTAATGCATAAAAAGACCCGATGGTCAATCCATTGGTAATTTGCTCAAGGAGCAATTGCATAGAAAGCCTCCTCGTTGTAGGATAATGCTAGAATGCATACAATTCTCTCCTCCCCCAAATTCTAGATGAGGAATTGGGAGAGGAGCAGAATAGTTATAGGGGAAAACTGAATTTTCTACGATTTATTCCGTTGGGTAAAGTTCCAGCTCACCCTGGTCGTTGTAAATGTAAGCGTAGTAAGGAATATCCTTGCGGTCGCCACGCTCGGTGAACATCAAAGGCCCAGTGATTCCCTTTGCATCGGTCATAGTCCGCATAGCCTGAGCTACTGCGTCGGGGTCAGTGCTGCCGGCTTTGTTGATGGCGGCAACCAGGGCATTGAGCCCGTCGGCTGCGTAAACAGACCAAATCGAACCAGGCAGCTCGTTGTACTTGGCTTTATAGGCATCCATGAATTCGATCGATTCAGGGTAATTCAGGAATTTAGGCATGGGTTCATTGAGGTGGATTGAACCTTTGATGGCGTCTACGCCGGCAATCTTTTCAAATTCAGGTGTAGGCACCGAGTTGTTGCCGACAAATAAGCCAGTATAGCCTGCTTCGCGTGCTTGCTTCAGTAAGAGAGCTGCTTCAGGATAATATGCGGTGAAGAACCAGACATCCGGGTTGATTTCTTTAATCTGGCTGA
>JBDKUB010000356.1:0-3097 GCA_039679915.1 Anaerolineaceae bacterium | reverse complement strand
TCTTATTATTCTATCTCTATTTACCGAAGCGTGAACACCTTCTAGGAAACTGGTATATCCCACTGGGTATTGGATATGCTACGCTCTGCTTGCTCATCGAACAAAATCTATTGTTTGCTCAAAGAGGATTTGGACAAGCCTCACCCTTCTTATACATCCTGTTGATTTTAGTTGCCTGGCAATATGGTTTTCATATGGTAATCTTATACACCATAAGCACGGTCATCCTTGAAATTGGTCTGAGTTATTACCTACAAATACCTGAAATCATATTTTCCGGATTACCTAACACAGAAATTGTAATCGCTTATGGGTCGATTTTCGCCCGGTCGGTGACCTTTATCATTATCGGTTTTACCGTAAACCGTCTGGTCGAAGCACAGCGACAGCAGCGTCAGGCATTGTTTGAAGCCAATCAAAAATTGGTCAGCCATGCCGCTACATTGGAACAATTGACCATCAGCCGTGAGCGCAATCGATTATCCCGCGAATTGCATGACACATTAGCACATACCCTAAGTGCCCTGGCAGTGCAATTGGATGCCGTCCTTACTACCTGGCAAGATATCCCTGAAAAAGTCAAAGACACCCTCGAGCAAATGTTAACAACCACACGAACCGGATTGAATGAAACTCGCCGAGCATTACGTGCCCTGCGCGCTTCACCCCTGGAAGAGTTGGGACTTGCCAATGCTATTCGCACTCTCGCTGAAGATGTTGCTTACCGCGGCAATCTGGCATTGGAGATTCACGTTCCGGAAAATGTGGATGATCTTTCTCCCGATATCGAACAGGGGTTTTTCCGAGTAGCACAAGAATCACTTGAAAATGTGGTCCACCACGCTCAAGCCTCCCGCTTATCGGTAAACCTCGAATCTAGAGATAAACAAATCATTTTGTCTATTTCTGACAATGGGAAGGGAATCGATCATAGAAAGTTACCCGAAGAGCGGGGGTTAGGGATTAAAGGGATGAAGGAGCGTGCGGAACTCATGGGCGCTACCATACAATTCCAATCACCTCCTCAGGGCGGAACAACCGTTATTCTTTCTATGGAGCAGAAGACATGATCCGAGTTTTAGTATGCGATGATCAAGCTGTAGTTTGTGACGGCTTGGAGATGATCCTGAATGCCGATCCGGAAATCAAAGTAATTGCAACCGCTTATGATGGCGAAGAAGCCCTCCAGCGCATCGATCAAAGCAGACCAGACGTTGTATTGATGGATTTGAAAATGCCGGGGATGAACGGAATTCAAGCAACTCGCGAGATTCACCAAAGATATCCTGATATTAAAGTACTGGTGTTAACGACGTATGGCGACGATGAATGGGTTTTAGATGCGGTTCGCAGTGGTGCAGTTGGTTATTTGCTCAAAGGCACCCCTCGCGCTGACCTAATAAAAGCAATCAAAGGTACCGCGGCGGGATTGTCGCACATCGATCCGGCAGTAGCCGGTAAGCTTATTGCCGCAGTGGCACAAAACCCAACTTCTAATGATACCACGGTTGCCAACAGCTTGAGCGAACGCGAATTGGAAGTGCTACGCCTGCTGGCAATGGGATTGACCAACGCCGAAATAGCCGAAAAACTATACCTCACCCGCGGGACGGTGCGCAATTACACCAGCTCGATTTTATCCAAATTAGGCGTAGAAGACCGCACCCAAGCTGCGCTCATCGCTGCCCGCTATGGTTTGGTGGATTAGTATAATAGTTTTTAACAACACCTCCCCTCTTTCTCTTGCGTTCCCATCATTCTTGATATATTATTGAACTACTAATTGAAGAGGAGTAAGCGGTATGATTGCCGTATTGACCGATACTACTGCTAGCATTCCCGCCGATCTAATCGAGGAATTGCAAATTGAACTGGTTCCCTATTACATCATGCGCAATAATGAAACCCTGCGAGATGGAATAGATATTCAACCCGATGAGTTTGCTCAATATCTAATGGCAGCCCGTACGCTGCCAACAACTTCGAATCCCAGCCCCGGGGATTACATCAAAGGTATAAAAAAATTAGCCGAGCACACTCGCGAAATTGTCAGCATCACCATGACTTCCAAAGGTAGTGGAGCATATCAATCATGCCGAGCGGCTGCAGAAATGATGAGCGAACACTTGCCACACTTGCGCGTAGAAGTGGTCGATTCATTGCAAACCGCTATGGCGCATGGTTGGTCAGTCATCGAAGCAGCGCGGACTGCCCGACAGGGTTTAGGAATCAAAGAAGTGGCAGCCAAAGCCCGAGAAATTGCTGCAAAAACTCATATGCTTCAAACGAACGATACCTTGCGATATCTCTATATGGGCGGACGTATCGGGAAAGCACAGTCCCTGATGGGTTCTTTACTTAATATCAAACCTATCGTCACCATGGAAGATGGCGTCATAGTACCTCTCGGCACAGTTCGTACCCGCCATAAAGCATATATGAGAATGGTCGATCTCGTCAGAGAGAAAGTGGGACAAGGAGGAAAAATCAAAATCGCTTTTACCCACTGCGCCGCAATGGATCAGCTTGAAATCCTAAAGGATGAATTCAGCAAGCATTTCCAATGCGTGGAGGTGCTGGTTTCTGCGTTAGCACCCTCCTTGGCGGTCCATTCCGGACCTGGTACGGTTGGGCTGGCTTATCTCCCTGTATAAGCACCAAAACAATCCATTGAGGGTGTTGAAAAAGATTAAGCCACAATGTGCAACGCACCTTTGAGGTGCGTTGCACATGCATAATTAGCTTCACCCTTACCCAACCTCCCCCAAAAATCAAGGACAGATTTTTGGGGTATGAGTTAAAATATTGCTTTTTTCAACACTTTCAACCATTCAACTCGATATTTTTACAGCGAACACTTTCACGTTAAATTAAAATATGCTTAATTTAGGGAGTTGTTTTATAGTTATCGAATGTATCGCCGTGCATATGAACCATTGGATAATTAAATTCAAGTCGCAACCAAATCATTACCGGAAGGTGAAAGCCTGGAGGAAACAAAATGGATAATACTCAAACCAACCACACTTTGTTTATAACATAAGTCGGTCCTCCTTTAGATAAATCATGCGCTCGTTTACTTATAGAAAGCTTGCGT
>JBDKUB010000146.1:0-2029 GCA_039679915.1 Anaerolineaceae bacterium | reverse complement strand
AAGTCATTTCTGATATTGTTTTTCAACCCCCTCGAAATTAGAGAGCTTTGAAAAAACCTTCTGTACTTGATTTTTGTGAAACATACCAGACCCTAAAAGTTTTCTCGTCCATTTAAGATATTCATTTACGCGGTATCTTTGCTAAAACCAACGATAATTTGCAATAGAAACCTTTAGGGTCTAATTCAAAAGTCATTTCTAATATTGTTTTTCAACCCCCTCGAAATTAGAGAGCTTTGAAAAAACCTTCTGTACTTGATTTTTGTGAAACATCCCAGACCCTAAAGGTTTTCTCACCCATTTAAGATATTCTTTTACGCGGTATCTTTGCTAAAATCAACGATAATTTGCAATGGAAACCTTTAGGGACTATTCCATACTCTCAAATTATCATATTGACCTGATTCTATTTTCAGATTATGCTTAACCAACTATGGCTACTAAAAAGACGAATATCACGCGTAGGGAATTTTTAAAGCTTTCCGCAGCCGGAATAGGGGGCATTGCATTGATGCCTCTCGAACAGAACCACCCCAAAAATGATTTCCCAAATTCCGAGAGATTAGGGCGGGCCTTCAACAAGGTAGATATAAAACTCAAACCTGATTATAATGCCCATACCATAGGGGCTATCTATGATGATGCCGTTGTTCCCTGGTTGAGAGAAATCGTGGGATATCACCCGTATCGATTCAAGCAGCGTTGGGTAGAAACGCCGGATGGTTATATTTGGGCTTCGGATCTTCAACCGGTTAAAAATATCCCCAATAAACCTGTCTCGATCTTACCCGAATCCAGCCAAGGACCCGGCATGTGGGTAGAGGTCACTGTTCCATGGGTGGATGTTATTTTGGAAAATGCGCCAATCAGCCCAGGATTTAAAGCTCGTGTTGAAGGGGGATTTCCCATTCGGTTATATTTCAGCCAAATTTTATGGGTAGATCAAATAAAAACAGGCGAAGGTGGACAAATTCTTTACAGGATGAAGGAAAAATATGGTTATGGCGATATTATGTGGGCAAGTGCAGAGGGTTTCCGGCCTATTACGTCTGAAGAAATCGAACCTATCCATCCCGAAGCTGAAAACAAGCTTGTCGTTGTGAATGTCGAAGAAAAATATCAAACGCTTTCTTGTTATGAGGGTTCGAATGAAGTTTATTTTTGTCGAATTTCTGCCGGTAAAAAATACGATCCTGATGGAAAATTTTTAGGTGAATCGGCTACTCCTAAAGGGACGTTGAATATATGGCGAAAACAAATTTCCACCCATATGAGTGGAGGTACGACCGGGGCAGGTTATGATCTACCAGGCATTGGATGGACGACTTTATTTTCTGGTGATGGCGTTGCTATCCATTCGACGTTTTGGCATAATAATTTTGGGGGTGAGTTAATGTCTCATGGTTGCGTCAACGCTGCCCCTGACGATGCAAAATGGATATTCCGTTGGACCAATCCACCCGTGCCATGTGATCCTGGCGACCTATATTCTAAAGACACGGATATTCCTCCTACAAAAGTTCAAGTATTGGAAGGCAATTAGAATTTGAGCGGGAAACTCTGATCATGATCAACGTCTCTTTAAGTCTGGCGTTTTTAGCTGGATTAGCTTCATTTTTAACGCCCTGCGTCTTCTCATTGGTTCCTGCCTATATTGGCTATTTGGGAGGTAGATCTATTGCTGTAGCTGAAAAAAGCGATGACCGCTGGGAAGCTTTCCGGCATGGATTAGCGTTTGTTTTGGGATTTAGCTTGGTTTTTATCAGCATGGGAATTGCTGCTTCAGCAGTGGGTGGATTATTATATGATATCCGAACCTGGTTAGCCAAAATTGGGGGAATTGTAGTGGTCATATTAGGAATCCATATGACAGGCTTATTCCGCATTCCATTTTTGGAATACGATTTACGACCACGAACCATCCCTGATCGGAACCGGGGATATGTATCTTCATTATTTCTAGGGATTGTATTTTCGGCCGGCTGGTCCCCATGTGTTGGGCCGGTGTTGGGGGCGATCTTAACCTTGT
>JBDKUB010000018.1:0-4807 GCA_039679915.1 Anaerolineaceae bacterium | reverse complement strand
TCAGGTGTAATTGGTTTTGTTGGGTTGGTGGCACCACATATAGCCCGTTTATTGTTTGGCGCCTCACACCACCAACTTATTCCAGCTAGTGCCATAATCGGAGGCCTTCTAACACTTCTAGCAGATGATCTGGCGCGCACGCTGATGGCTCCATATGAATTGCCCGTAGGTTTGATCACATCCCTGGTTGGTGGAATTTTCTTCCTTTACTTAATCCGTGCACGCCAACGTGGTCTCCGAGGTGAGTCATGACCACATTCGCGATAAACCAAATATCTTGTGCTTATTATCAATTACCCGTGCTCAATCAAATTTCTTTCGAAGTCCATACAGGAGAAATATTGGCACTGATCGGCCCGAATGGGGTTGGAAAAACAACCTTGTTGCGGACCATGGCGCGCCTGATGCGTCCTGTAGAAGGAAAGGTTATTCTGATGGACCGGGATCTGTGGCAGATTTCATTGCGTGATACTGCCAGGAGTCTGGCGTTTGCGACCCAGACTGGGAGTGATACGTGGGATGCCACTGTGGAACAAATAGTCGCTTTAGGGCGCGCCCCGCATCGGGGGTGGTTTATGCCGTTGACCGAACGCGATCTCCAGGTGGTAGAAAAAGCAATCGAACAGGTGGGGTTGAAGGCTCGTCGTGAACGGATTTCGTCAGAGCTTTCAGGCGGCGAACAACAGCGTATGAACCTGGCGCGTGTGCTCGCTCAGGAACCATCTGTATTGTTACTGGATGAACCTACTGCGCATCTCGATCTGAAATACCAGACAGAAATATTGAACCTTATTCATAAACTGGCACATCGAGATGGGCTGACGGTGATTATCAGTTTGCATGATCTAAACCTGGCCGCCATCTATGCTGACCGGGTTGTATTGTTGAATGATGGCGGTATCGATGCGATTGGAACACCTGCGGAAGTGATGACTTCGGAACGGTTGACATCGGTTTATGGAGTTCCAATTTTAATCGCAAAGCATCCGTCGCGCGATATCCCCTTTATCCTGCCCGATGTTCAGTTAATGAAGGAAATTGACAATGAATAATAGAAAAGAACGTAAGGGATTGGTGATCTTCAACACAGGTGATGGAAAAGGTAAAACCACCGCGGCTCTCGGTACCATGTTCCGATCTTTTGGGCATGGTTTTCAAATTTGTGTCATTCAGTTCATTAAAGATGAACAGATTAAAACAGGCGAATTTCAGGCTGCTCATTCATTAGGTGTTGAATGGCATTACTGTGGAGATGGATTTGTCTTCGAATCTGAAGCAGCACAAGATTCAGCGGCAATGGCCAGAGAAGGCTGGCAACTGGCGAAGGAGAAAATATCCAGCCAAAAGTATGACCTGGTAATTTTGGATGAATTTACTTATCCGCTTAAATTTGGTTGGCTTGATATCGGCGAGATAATCGACTGGTTTAAGGTCAATAAGCCTTCAACCATGCATCTTATCATCACGGGTAGAAATGCTTTGCCTGAACTCATTGATTATGCAGATCTGGTAACCGAAATGAAAGAGATCAAGCATCCATTTCGGGAGCAGAAAATCCCGGCACAAATCGGCATCGATTATTAATGTTTTGTGGAAGAGGTAAAAATGGCTACAAACACACAAAATAATCCAGTTTCACTATTGAACCAACCTGTGGTTTCTCTGAACGAATGTCTGGATAAGGAATTTACCTGGATACGTAAACGGGATGGGAGGATTGTTGAATTCGATAAGTCCAAAATATATGAAGCAATTTTCAAAGCAGCCAAGGCGGTTGGCGGAGATGATCGGGATCTGGCGGTCGAACTGGCAAACGTTGTTGTTCGTTACCTTGCACAGTGCCAACCCAAAGAAATACCATCTGTCGAGGAAGTACAGGATGCTGTGGAGAAGGTTTTAATCGATAGGGGACACGCTAAAACTGCCAAAGCTTACATTCTCTACCGCGACCGGCGTACCCGCATGCGCGAAGCGCGTTCTGAGCTGATGGATATCGTTGAAGATATTTTGGTGGAAACTAGTCGTGAGAATGCAAACGTTGGGAATTCACCTTCAGCGAAGATGCTCCAAATCGCTTCAGCCGCCAGTCGCCAATATTATTTATCACGCCTGATCCCGGAAGATATCGCGCAGGCTCACCAGAGTGGGGATATTCATATCCATGATCTCGATTTTTACGGAAAGACTTTAACTTGTGTGCAGATTCCGTTGGAGAAATTACTGGCAAACGGTTTCGATACTGGTCATGGATATGTCCGTCCCCCAAAACGCCCCGCTTCTGCAACAGCTTTGGCGGCCATCATTTTACAGAGTTCTCAAAATGACATGCACGGCGGTCAATCCTTCGCTGCTTTTGATCACGACCTGGCCCCTTTCATCGTAGGCGCTTCAGAATTCGACGTGTTTCAATCCATGGAGGCATTGATCTATAATCTGAACTCCATGCACAGCCGCGCCGGCGCGCAGGTCCCTTTTAGCTCAATCAACCTGGGCTGCGACCTTTCCTCGGAGGGGCGTATGGTGACCAAAACGCTCCTGGAAGCTTACGAAAAAGGATTGGGCAGAGGTGAAACGCCGATTTTTCCGAACATTATTTTCCGCATGAAGAAAGGGGTTAATTTCGATCCAAAGGATCCCAATTACGATCTTTTCCAACTGGCGATGCGGGTTTCTTCCCAGAGGATGAACCCTACATTTTCATTTATGGATTCATCCTTCAACCAACCCTACGACACAGAAGTTGCCTATATGGGTTGCCGGACTCGGGTCATCGCCAATCGACATGGTGAAGCTGTAAGCACCGGGCGTGGAAATTTGTCATTCACCACCATCAACCTGCCACGTCTGGCGATAAAAGCCAACGGCCACATCGAAGTTTTTTTCCAGGAATTGGATAAGATCCTGGATCTTACCGCTCGCCAGTTGTACCACCGGTACACCGTGCAGTCTCACCTGAAAGTGCGCGATATGCCCTTCTTGATGGGTCAGGGGCTCTACCTGGATTCGGAACTGCTCAAGCCTGATGACGAGATTGCCCCGGCGATCAAACATGGAACATTATCCATTGGCTTTATTGGTCTGGCAGAAACACTGGTCAGCTTAACCGGCTCGCACCACGGGCAGACAGTACAGGCCAGGCAGTTGGGGTTGGAGATCATTCAGTTTATGCGTCACACCGTGGACCGGTTTTCCGAGGATTATGATTTGAATTTCACCCTGTTAGCGACGCCGGCTGAAGGGTTATCGGGGCGTTTCATTTCCATGGATCGGCGCACTTTTGGAACGATCCCCGGCGTAACGGACAAAGACTATTACACAAATAGTTTTCATATCCCAGTTGAGTTCCCAATTTCATCCTTCGAAAAATGTCAGTTTGAAGGACCTTTTCATGAGCTGACCAATGCCGGACACATCAGCTATGTTGAATTGGATGCTCCCCCTATCCACAATCTTGAAGCCTACGAGCGATTGCTTCGCCACATGGCGAATTGCAATATGGGATATGTGGGCATTAATTTTCCGATCGATGAATGTTTGGATTGCGCCTATCGAGGCGTGATTGCCAATGAATGCCCGGCTTGCGGTTCAACCCACATTCGGCGCATCCGGCGCATCACCGGTTATCTCTCCACAGTCGACCGGTTCAATGATGCCAAAAAAGCTGAATTAAAAGATCGGAAGCCCCACTCTCATATGAAGGAAGGTTCTTGGTGAAAGTTCGAATTGCAGGGATCAGCCACGAAAGCGTTACAGATGGGCCAGGTCTACGTTCCGTTGTTTTTTTTCAGGGATGTCATCACGCATGCCCGGGATGCCACAATCCTCAAACCTGGGATATCCATGGAGGGGAAGAAATCGAGATCGAGGATCTGATCCGGCGTTTTCAAATTACACCGCTTCTGTCCGGCTTCACCTTTAGCGGAGGAGAACCGTTCCTTCAACCCGAGGCGGCTGCCTGTATCGCTGAATATGTGAAATCAAAGGGCTTGAATCTGTGGGTCTATACCGGATATACATGGGAAGAGTTATTAACCCATCTTGCAGAACCTGGTTTTCAAAATTTGATCCGTTTGGCTGATGGAATTGTAGAAGGTCCCTATCGAAAAGAGCTTCGCGATTTATCTTTACCCTACTGCGGTTCATCCAATCAGCGCATTCTGTTGCCTGAAGCCAGCCTGAGGCAAAAGCAAGTCGTTTTTTGGAGTGAACCGTAAATGATGGTAAATTTTCCACGTGTGATGATTGCGGCTCCCTCCAGCGGAAGCGGAAAAAGTGTTATTGCATCCAGTTTGATGGAAATCTTTTCTCGTCAGTTTTGCGTGCAGGCATTCAAAGTTGGTCCGGATTATATCGATCCCATGTATCACACGGCTGCGACCAGGCGTGCTTCTCGAAACCTGGATACCTGGATGCTTTCACCTGAAGACGTTATGAGAATCTTTTTCCAGGCAGCTCAAGGCGCTACTCTGAGTGTGATCGAAGGCGTTATGGGCCTGTTTGATGGATATGACAGCGACCCTTACAATGGCAGCACAGCTTTTCTCGCCATTATATTGAGCTGCCCCCTCATTCTAGTTCTTGACTGCTCGAGCATGTCTGGCAGCGCCGCAGCAGTGGTGCATGGAATGAACACCTTTAGCAATTCATTGCATCTTTCGGGAGTCATTTGTAACCGGGTGGGCAGTGAAAGCCACGGCCAGTGGTTGAAAAAGGCAATTGAAGAATATACCTCCGTTCCCGTATTAGGTCTAATTCCCAACCTTCCTGCCTTACAAATTCCAGAGCGGCACCTTGGGTTATTTACCGT
>JBDKUB010000190.1:0-5874 GCA_039679915.1 Anaerolineaceae bacterium | reverse complement strand
CACGGTTTGGGCGGTAGCGGGATCGTCTTCCGGGATGGATTCCAGGATACTCAGCCGGCTGGGTTGAGGTGGAGGATGTAATGTTCGCAGCCCATCGGCGACATCCCCCAACACACTTAACCCGCGTATACCCAAGAGATCGATTTTCACCAACCCTAAGCGTTGTATGGAATCCAAGTCGAACTGGGTAATGACAATGCCATTGTTGGAAAGCTGTGTGGGCGCTAACTCGCTCATCTTTCCGGGTGAAATTACCACCCCACCGGCATGTACCGAAAGATGATGGGGTATTTCCCGAAGGGCGGCTGCCTGAGTGAAGATTTTCTGATAAATCGGTGCGGAGTAGCGTTCGATCAATTCGGCGAAAGGTGATGCTCCAGGCTTTTGCGAAGAACCGGGCGGTCCCCACCAGCGGTGAGGCAAAGCATTCACCAGGCTATTCACTTGAGCAGATGGCAGTCCATAGGTTTTGGCGGTTTCTCGCAGCGCCGAGCGTGAGCGAAAGCGGTTGATTGTGCCGACCATCGCAACCCGGTCTTCACCATAAGTATCATATACATGCCGGATGACTTTTACCCGCTGGTGAGAGCATAGGTCGGTATCGATATCGGGCGGTGTGGAGCGGGCAGGATTGAGAAAGCGCTCGAAATATAAGTTGAGTCGCAGCGGGTCGGGTGTGGTGATGCCCAAACAGTGCGCCACCAGCGATGAGGATGCCGAGCCGCGTGAAGCCACCGGTATATCAGCTTGGTGGGCATAAGATATGATCTCTTCCATAATCAAAAATAAAGAGGCGTAATCCCGCTCGATAATCACTGCCAGCTCATGCTCGAGTCGGTTTATGATTTCTTGGGTTAGCCCTCCATAAATCCGCTTTGCACCATCGAAAGCTTTTTGTCGTAAAGCTTGCTCTGGGGCGAGGTTTTGAGGTAAGTGCACCTTGGGAAAATGCGGCTGACCGAGAGGTAATTCCAATCGACAGCGCGCGGCAATCTCCAGGCTGTTGTCTATGGCTGCCGGCAGGTCTGCAAAGCGCGCTGACATCTCCGATGGGGATAGGAAATACGCTCCAACAGGCGCAGTTTCACTCTGAGGAGTTTCTTCCTGGGTCCGGTTTAATCGTATGGCGCTGACGAGTTTTTGAAGCCCGGCGTCTTCTTTATGAATATAATGGATTGGATGAGTGGCTACGATTGGGAGACAGAGTCGACTAGCAATCTCGATCAACTCCATCTCCGGGGAATGGCCGGTTGGCACCTCCCGCTGGACTTCGACATACAACCGTCCAGCGAATATCTCATTCAGTCGTTGTATAAAGCCCATAGTAAGGAGGGGCTGGTGGAATGTTATCCATTGTGCCGCCACCCCTAGGCTGCCTCCACTCAAGCAAATCAAGCCGCGAGTGTCCGCTGTCAATCGCTCGAACGGCAGGGACATAGACTGCAGATAATGAGGGTTGGTCATCAATTCACTGCTCAGCCGGCAGAGATTTCCCCAGCCAGCCATGTCCATTGCCAGTAAAACCAAAACACCGGTTTGGGATGTTGTCTCTCCATTTCTGGCAGCAGCTTCATTCAATAATTCAGGGGGTGGCTGGACAGGTAACTCCAATCCCAAAATGGGCTGCACACCCACTTCTCGGCAGGCATCATAGAATTCGATTTCTCCGCTCAGCCCGCAGTAATCGGTAAGCGCCAGAGCCGGCATGTCATATTGCGCGGCAGTTTGTGCAAGCTCCTTGGGTGAAGGCAGCCCTCGTAAGAAAGAATAATACGAATAAGTATGCAGATGGACAAACATGGATATGGGGTAATTATAGCCTGCATAGGATAATAATGCGGTCTTAACCACATCTATAAAGGGGAAGTCCGCAGGACAGGGGACATAAAAAAAAGAATTAATGTTGTCAAATAAAAAGTTGATGGTGTTGAAAAAGATGAAGCAACCGTGGAATAATTAGCTTCACCCCTGACCAACCTCCCCCAAAAATCAAGACCAGATTTTTGGGGGAGGAGTTAAAAATTGGTTTTTTCAATACTCTTAAGATGAATCCTAAATATCACCTGATCATTGCCCTATGGTCGGTTCTATTATTCAGTGCATATAACCCCTTTTCAATAGTTACACCTGTATCACCAACTAAACATTCTACCTGGTATTAGACTTCTGGCTTGCGCATCAAACGCAAAACAGATTCGCTGAGAATTGCCACGCCATAGGGAAGGCTTCGCTCATCGATATCGAAAGTAGGGCTGTGTGCCAGACGTGGATATCCTTCGATTCGGCAGCCATGTGAGAACATAGCACCTGGGGCTAATTTCAAGAAAAATCCAAAATCTTCGGCGCCCATATTGCTTTTTTGCGGAATATTATGACCTTTCCCCAGAATATCATTTGCAACATCGGCGATCAACTGCGATATTTTTTTATCGTTATACATGGGTGGATAGCCGATTTCCAATTTCAGCTCATAATCTCCGTCGAATATGCGGGAGATTTCCATAGCTCGGCGAAGTTCTTGGTGGATTTTTTTCTGCACATCATCTGAAAGAAAACGGATGGTGCCCATCATCTCAACCCGATCAGGGATGACGTTACTGGCATCACCACCCTTGATGGATCCCAGGCTAACTACGGCGGGCTCGATGGGATCTAGCCTGCGAGAAACGATGCCGTTCAAAGCCAGGATAACATGCCCGGCGATGTAAATCGGGTCGATGGATACATCGGGTTGTGCCCCATGGCCACCTTTGCCGCAAATTGTCGCATAAAAAGTGTCCACGCCTGCTGAAACCAACCCGTCCGAAGCTGTAATATCACCGGCGGCGATGTCCGTATCCATATGCAAGGCGATGATGTAATCTACACCCTGCATAGCGCCATCTTCGATCATGCGGGGCGCCCCACTAATACCCTCTTCGTCACCTACTTCTTCTGCAGGTTGAAAAAGGAAACGCACCGTTCCTGGTAAGGTCTGTTTTGCAAGCAGCGTCGCAGTCCCTAGAGCTATAGCGACGTGAGCATCGTGGCCGCAAGCATGCATGATGCCCGGATTACGCGAAGCATAAGGTACTTCATTGGCTTCGAGTATCGGCAGTGCATCCATATCTGCGCGGACGGCAACAATGGGTGAGCCTTCCCCAAGCTCACCCACAATTCCGGTCTTTCCCACGCCAGTGCATACACGATAGCCTAAAGCAGATAATACTTCGCTCACGCGAGCCGCGGTATGATATTCTTGAAATCCCAATTCGGGATCCTGGTGGATTTCCCTCCGCCAGGTGACTAATTGTTGTTCGATTTGAAAAGCTTTTTCAAGCATATATCCTCCCAATGAATGATTCTCCCCGCCCCATTAAATCATCATGATCAGGCAGAGCATTGAGTTGAGCCATATATTCGATCGTATATTTTCTAAGAAGGTCGATTGCCGGCGGGCGATTTTGTGCCTGCCATTTTTCCATACTCCAGCGTGGAAAGCAGGGGCTGGTATAGTAGGCATTGCGGTAATGCTTCAGGGTTAATTTCGAGGATAAGAAGCTGCCACCAGGACCAACCTGGTGGATATCTTCTAAGCCCACATCTTCTTCCTCTATCGAAAAGCCTCCCGCAAGGCGCAGCGCCTGGCTGATGACTTCGTGAACATATACTAGATTAACTGGTGAAAACGCTTTAGAGCCTAAAGTATCCCCAACAAAGGGCGCCAATCCTACTTTCCCAATGCAGGAAGTGAGGTGATTCATCCAGTATGTTTCCGCTGCCAATAGATCCGGACCCCATCCCGTACCACTGCCGGATGTACCGCAATGGGGCAAGTGATAGTGTGCCATCATTTCGGCGCAGCAAAGATTCAGCACCAGGCTGAGGGGATCATAAAAATTCATCATGGTCTTCATATCGAAATAAGCCGGCAGCATACCTAAAATGATCGGAGCCTCTTCCTTGATCACTTGGCTGATGGTCAACCCCGCCAGCAATTCTGCCATCATCAAGACCAATGTCCCAGCGGCGGTAATTGGCGTGGACATCCCTGCCATGCTGTAATCGGAAAAGATAACCGGTAAGCCGCGCATGATTGCATCCTGCATTTTATCGAGTGTGCCCGAATTCATAACCAAGGGTGTTACCGGATTGAAATAGGGAATAACAAAGGGTTTCGAAGCCAGGTCGCCAACCAAGGCTTCGAACATATTCAACACGTCCGGAAAACGTTCTTCTTTCGACACCAACAGCACCAAGGGTTTGGTAGTATTGGCAATCATTTCCAGACTTCCATACAGGTCAGATAATTCCGCAGGCACATCCTGCACAATACCCACCGTTGAAATAACGTCGAAATTGGGTAGTGAGTTACCCAACCTGACCAAATCCTGCATATGCTGGCGGGCGAAGGGAGTCACATCGTCGGTACAGGGGTCCTGGTAGAAGAGGGTGGTCACACCAATGCCAAAGCGGATTCTGTCATTTCCCAACGAAAAGATTCGCTCACCAGACCGGTCATAGATGTCGATCACCGAGGGGGCACTTGTTATCGCCCACTCGACCAGCTCTACAGGCAGCCTAAGGCGGTCGCCCTCGATCATTTTGTTCCCCACAATCGGTTTGAAACGCTCGAGTAATTGCGGAGAATCGAGGCGGACACCCGTTTCAGCTAGAACTTTCAGAGCATTCTGATGAACGGTTTGGATTTGCTCTTCCGTCATTACAGAAATCGAAGGTTGTATTAGTAAAGGATTGGGCATGGTGTTATTCCTTATTTTTCTAATAAGCTTGCCAAAAATTCTACCTGGCGTTTTTTAGCATCGACGACATTCTTGATTTTTAAAAACGCATGACCTTCATCAGGGTACAGCACAAAATCACACGGTTTTCCCAATTTCTGCATGACTTCATATGCCTGGATTGATTCGCTGGCAGGGCAGCGCGGATCGTTTGCTCCACAAATCAATTGAACGGGAGCTTTAATACGGTCCAGGAAAAAATAGGGCGAGCGCTCGTAGTAGCGTTCCTTGTTTATAACGGGGTCGCCAAAGTTTTCCAAATCCCAGTGCTGCAAATCCGGTCGGGAATTCTCATGGCTGGTGAACCAGTTAAGGAAAGGTACGACTGCCGAACCTCCTGCCCATAACTCGGGGTATTGGGTCAGACAAGTCATGGTTAGATAGCCGCCATGGCTTCGCCCGGTGACGGCAATCAGGTCAGGCTTGGCAATGTGATTACCTATGAGATAATCGACCCCTGCTGCAACATCGCTCGTATCAATCCTGCCCAGGTCGAAGAGATTGGCTAACTGCCAGGCTTTACCGTAACCGGTGGAGCCGCGGTAATTGGGCGCCAATACAACCCAGCCTCGACTGACCATGTGCTGTATCAACGGGTCCCACGTGAATTGTGACAGCCAGTTCGGACCGCCATGGATATATACCACAGCCGCTAGCTCTCTATGCTCGCCATTGGGTCGGTATAGCATAGCAGGAATCTTTTCGCCATCTTTACCCGAATACCAAATATGCTCCTGTATGGTGAAATTATTTTTTTGAAATTCCTTAGGTAAGGAATTGGTTAATTGCTCGAACGTTTTTTCACTCAGTGAAAAGCACCATAAATCGGGGGGATGGCAGGGGCTGTCAAAAACAAGTAGGATAGCACAATTATCCGGGGTAAACATCGGACGATAATGAATGCCCTGGGCAATTGAATAATAAGATAGGCTTCTTCCCTCAACTGAAAGAATAGCCAGTTCGGTTGTAGGCCCGGCTTGGGCGACATAGGTAATCCAATCTCCGTTGGGCGACCAGCAAGGATGTTCGTTTTCTTTATCGTCTGCGGTGAGCCAGGCAATTGCTTTGGTCGTGCAATCGATAATCCCAATTT
>JBDKUB010000060.1:0-1939 GCA_039679915.1 Anaerolineaceae bacterium | reverse complement strand
AGATGATGCCTTTCGGGGGAATTACCGATGTTCAATTAAAACAAGTTGTGACCAAAGCGGAAGTTCAAGCCCGTATCGAAGCATCCTTGGGGAAGCTGCAAGTCGAAAATGAGGGAAACCTGGATGGGGAGGCGCAGATCTATCGAGTTCCCGGTGCACTTGGTGAATTGGGCTTCATTTCATCGGTAACGGAACCCTTTTGCTGGAGTTGCACCCGTGCCCGATTAACCGCCGATGGGCGCTTACGCTTGTGTTTGCTGCGTGAAGGCGAAGTGGATTTGCTTACTCCTTTGCGCTCGGGAGCATCCATTGAAGAATTGCGTCAATTGATCATCGAAGGCTTATGGGTAAAACCGTGGGGCCATAAACTTTCAGAGGGAGAAATCCCTTTAAACCGGGTGATGAGCGAAATTGGAGGATAATTATATTAACCAAAAACGGAATCACAGCCGTCTTATTCGATTTAGATGGCACATTACGCTACAACCAACCATCTTCACTCCATTTTTTTCTTGATTGTGCTGTTCGTCTTGGTGCGCACGACAGTCTCGAGTGCCGGCGTCAGGCGATTCGCTGGGCTCATTATTTTTGGGCACAGCCGGAAAATTTAGTTAATCATTTGCGTTCGTATTTCGAAAAAGATGATCGTTTCTTATTAGAGTATTTGAAAAATTACCTTGTGGCATTTGGTTGTAATCCAGAGCAGGCGCAAGCCATGGCAGCAGAGGTAAACCGCATCACGCTCAGTGAGTTCGATCCGGAAGATTGCGTACCGGCGGATGTTTTCGAAACCCTCGATTATTTAAAAATGCAGGAATTCCGTCTGGCTATCATCACGAACCGGCATGAGCCATGCTATGAACAGTTGGAAAAATTAGGGCTATTGCCCTATTTCGAATCCATCGTGATTGCTGGAGATATCAATCGCTGGAAACCAGAAGCCGAAATTTTCAACTACGCCTTAGAGCAATTGGGTATCGATGCTTCAGAAGCGCTTTATGTAGGGGATAATTATTATTCGGATATTATTGGCGCACAGCGGGTGGGTTTATCTCCTGTTTTGATCGATCCGGAGGGAATATTTCCCGATGCAAAATGCCGGGTGATTAACCAATTAGGGGATTTAATCGAGCTAGATTACAAAGATATCCAGTAGACCAGGCTGGCAGATAATGCTCCAGTGATTGAGCAAAAAAAGTTGACCCAATCATTGTTCAACCATTTATAGCCGCGCTGGAGATGGGTAGCTGCACCGCATGTGTGCAGGGGGTGTCGTTCTGTTTCTTTATGGCAAGAGGGACAAAAATAGATTGCCTGAACGGTCGCACCCAGCCATGAGTCGAGTGAGGTCCCTATGAGACCCCCGATGACTCCCGCGGCGAGGATCGAAAGGATAGGGAGGGAAGCCGAGAAGGGAATTGCGACGATGGTTATCAACAAGGCGCCGCCTAAGGCTGCCAAATAACCCACGGGGGTTATGCCGCCCGAAGTGCCTTTCTCGACGATTTTCCCATTGGTAATCAATCGAGGTAACGAAGGGCTAAAAACCCCCAATTCGGTCGCCCAGGTATCGGCGTTTACGGCTGCCAGGCTGCCAATATAAGCCACCCACATCCAATCGGCATGGGAGGAGAAGGTATAGAGCAGGATTAAAATGATGCCCAGCCCTCCGTTAGCCAAGACCTGCCCCCCATCGCGTTGAGACCCTTTGGAGAATTTGTCGATTACATCCCTTTTCTGGCGGATGAACAGCTTCGATAATATGCTGGAGGATAAAAAAAAGGTTAGCAAGAGGGCTGCCCAGGAAAGCCCGCCCAAACCAAATATCATACAGCCCATGAAGAAGGCAGCCCATGCGCCGCTTCGTGAAAGAGATTTTAATCGCCAAGCGCTTAGACTGATTATGATACTAAGAAGTATGCCGAGAATAAACTGAGTC
>JBDKUB010000532.1:0-4226 GCA_039679915.1 Anaerolineaceae bacterium | reverse complement strand
GGAAACCTCCTCTTCGGTTGCAGCTTTAACTTCATGTGGCTGCCCTTTATCGATGCTAAATATTTCCAGGCTCCCGATATTAAATAATTTTACCGGCGCATACCCTTCTCCCTTATGAACCTGCTTTAAATAACCAACGCTTTCGAACCCCGGCACCAGCTTGACCATGTTTGCCATGAAGACTAATAAGAATATGGTGGCGGGAATGGGAAAAATCTTTCGCCCCCATTTACCTGCTGCTCCCTCCACCGTGTCCCATAGATACTCGATGATAGCTTCGAATGCGTTAGTAATTCCCGATGGTACCAATTTTCCGCTGGTAGCAAATCGATAGACACCAAAGTAGGCTATCAATAGTAATATAATATCAGCGAGCAGGGTTCCAAGCATCGTATTTGTGATTGGGAATCCAAAAACTGATAAGCCTGTTTCTTCTGGAGGTAAAACGACTACTGGGCTGACTGGTTTATATATACTTGGCCCAAACCACGCGCAATAAGCACCCAAAACCAACAAACCAATACAAATCCAGCGTTTTTTTATTCTAAATCGTTTCTTGGGTTTTTCCTCACTCACCAGAGTGTTTCTCCTCTCTTTGCAATGGTTTATCCATTTCTTGAGGTTCGTTCAGATTTTTGGCTTTGCGTTTGGCTACATAATATGTTAACACTAATGAAAGAGGTATAGAACCTAATACTAATACAAGCGTAAGAGCTGGTTTTGTTCCAAATAATTTATCTAACCAAATTCCAATAAATAAACTAATAAATATTACTACTAAATTCAAACAAGCTACTTGCCCACCAATAGAAAAGGCTGTACTAAAAGCACTTCCCAGGTTTACCTTATTCGATTCTTGGTCTTTCTGGCTCATAGCTTGCGAATTGTATCACACGCATGTTAATAACGTCAATATAACCCAATTTACCTTGTTTCTCTCTCTTGATAACCATCTCTTACACTCAGAATAAGCTCGTGACAGCCCCAATGGAAATATCCATCCAGGGGGACATCACAATACCTATCACTAATATACCTACCACCAAAACACCTAATGCCAAACCATAAGGACGTGGTATCGGCAGAGGTTTTTCTTCCTCTTCGGAGCGATATAGATAAACAACTTTCAGCACAGATAAATAGTAGTATAACCCGATGATCGAATTCAAAACGCCAACCACAGCCAGCCAAATCAAATTGGCTTGCACAGCCGCCGCAAAAACGACAAATTTGACTACAAACCCACCAAAGGGTGGCATTCCTGCCAGCGATAGAAAAGCAACCAGCATAATCAACGCCAGCGTTGGAGAACGTCTGCTTAAACCGGCATAGGCAGCAATATCATCAGACCCACTCACTTTACTGAATGTCGCTACAGCCCCAAAGGCAGCCAGGTTCGTAACAACATAAGCAATCAAATAAAACACCACGCTGCTCATGCCAAAGAACGAATCATAAGTAATTGAACCCAGACCAATCAGCGCATATCCGGCATGGGCAATCGAAGAATAAGCCAGCATTCTTTTGATATTCTTTTGGGTGAGTGCCAGCAAATTTCCCACCGTCATCGTCAAGGTAGAAATGGCTACTATAAAAGCGCTCCAATAAGGAAGGATCATTGGAAAAGCAATCAAAAGAACCCTTAGCAAAACAGAAAAACCAGCCGCTTTCGATGCTGTAGACAAGAAGCCAGCTACCGGAGTAGGTGCGCCTTCGTAGACATCCGGCGCCCAAAAATGCATCGGCACAGCAGAGATTTTGAAAGCAAATCCGATAATGACCAAAATTAAAGCACCAAAAGTAACCACGGTCGGAACTCTGCCCAATAATATGGCTTCGCTAATTTTATAAATATCTGTGCTACCCGTAAACCCGTATAACAAGCTAAAACCATACAAAAGAATAGCGGAAGTCATGGCGCCAAAGAGCAAGTATTTGAAGCCTGCCTCGGTTGATTTATCATTATCCGTCATGAATCCAGCCAGAATATATAAGGGAATTGAGGTAGTCTCGATTGCCAGATATAACATGATCAAATCGGCTGCCGATGACATCAAGCACATCCCTAAAGTGGATGCCAGCATTAATAAATAAAATTCACCGCGCTTACCGACCGACTCCATCTCCATGACGAACATGGCGGTGATAGCGGCACTGAACATGAATATCATTTTAAAGGTGAACCCCATCCAATCGTGACGTAACATGCTACCAAAAACGAACGTATGATAAATTTCTCCCTTTGGCCGTGCCACCAATAAACTGACCCCAATGATCAGTGCCAATCCGCCGGCTGTCACCCATCCTAATTTATCATGATGCTCTTTGGGTAAGAACAAATCGAAAAGTAATAATATCAAACCCAATCCCAGCAACGAAATCTCTGGTAATATCGCTAAAATCATAGAAGGATCGAAATTTCCGGAAACCACTTATACACCTCCCAACAAGCGCATCACATTCTCAACACCTGATTGGACTAAAGGCACCATTAATTTGGGAAATACACCCAGAATAATCAAAATTGCAGAAAGGAATACCAGAGCAACTTTATCCAGCATAGTAACGTCGTGGATATGCCCTTCTAATTCCGACGGTAATTTTCCAAAAAACACCTGCCCAACGATCCGAATAATATAGGAAGCCGTTATAACGATTGAAATAATGGCGACGAGGGCAACCCAAGGATGAGATTGCCAAACACCCATAAATATTGGAAATTCAGCTACAAATCCCGAAAATCCCGGCATACCCATTGAAACCAGACCGCCTATGATAAAAGCAATACCAACTAACGGCATGTATTTAATGAACCCGCCCAGGTTGGGTATATTCCGGGTATGGGCTTGATCGTATACCATACCCACGACAGCAAAGAAGAGAGCTGTCATGATCCCATGCGAGAACATTTGGATGCCGGAGCCGATGAGTCCGGTTTTAGTTAAGGTGGCAAAACCCATCAGTACCAAACCCATGTGGGAAACTGAAGAAAAACCGATAACATATTTGAAATCATTTTGAACGCTGGCGATGAATGCCCCATATACTACATTGACTAATGTGAGACAGATTATACCGCCCATCCAATATTTGGCTCCTTCAGGCAGCAGCATGACGCCTACACGCAGTGCAGCAAACGCGCCCAGTTTCATCAATACACCCGCATGGAACATCGATACTGCGGTCGGGGCTGCCACATGCCCATCCGGGCTCCAGTTGTGAAAAGGCCAAATGCCTCCCAACACACCAAACCCAAGAAAAACAAATGGGAACCAAAGATGTTGAAAAGCGGCTGAAAAACCGGCTTTCTCCAATTCCAGCATGTCGAAAGTGTGTAATCCGGAAGTAAAATACATCGCTAAAGCACCCACCATTGCCACTACCGAACCAATAAACAAGTATAGGGTGAGCTTCATCGCAGCATATTCGCGGGTTTCTTTCCACCCCCAAATCGATATCAATAAATACATTGGGAAAACGGCGATTTCATAAAAGAAAAACAACATGAATAAATCGAGCGTTACGAAAACTCCAAATACACCCGTAGCCAGGATAAAAAGGAAAGCGAAGAATTCTCTCGGCCGATCGTCGATTCCCCATGAAATAAGCACACCGGTAAACATAACTATGCCCGTTAGTAAAAGCAAGGGCGCATTCATGCCATCCAACCCTACATGGTATGAGATTCCTAATTGTGGAAACCAACTCACTTTTTCAACAAACTGGTATCCTCCCACGGAAATATCATAAGAAAAATATGCCCATATCGAAAGCAACAAAGCAAAGGTTGCGGCAGCTAAAGCGGTTACCCGCACCTCTGTCTTCCGATCGGCTGGTATGAGTAAAATCAACAATCCTGCAACGATGGGTGTAAAAACTATGACACTCAGTATCGGAAATTGCATCGGTCACCTCTGAACACAAAAAGCAGCATTTCTATCGAATCGATAAGTTCATACCTAACCTAGAAAAACATGGCAACAGCTCGGTTAATGACATCCAAAATCCAGGCTGGCCAAACCCCTATCCAAAGCATCAAGACCATCAAGGGCGCCATGACTATTATTTCCCTGGCATTGATTTCGCTAAGCTGCCCAACCCATTTTTCATTGAGCGGACCATGAAGCACCTGCTTCAATCCACGTAAAATATAGGCACCGGTAAAGAGCAGTCCAATCATGGCTAGAGCTGTATAGACCCTGAATATCGGCCAGGAGCCTCTCACC
>JBDKUB010000572.1:0-5706 GCA_039679915.1 Anaerolineaceae bacterium | reverse complement strand
AATCACCGCCAATTGCCCAACCATTCATCCCGTTATAAGCTTCGCGCCACCAACCATCATACACGGAAAAATTCAGTACACCATTGATAGCCGCTTTCATTCCTGAAGTGCCAGAAGCTTCATTGGGACGCCTGGGCGTATTCAACCAAACATCCACACCTTGTATGAGATATCGTGCCAGATTCATATCATAATCTTCCAAGAAAACCAGCCTGCCGCCATTTTCCGCGCGTTTAACGACTCGATAAACATTCTGAATCAATAATTTACCTTGTTCGTGGTCAGGATGTGATTTTCCGGCAAAGATAATTTGGACCGGCATATGGGTATTGGTTACGATTTTCAACAATCGATCGACGTCTCTTAAGATCAAATCGGCTCTTTTATAAGGCGCAAAGCGGCGAGCAAAACCAATCGTCAGCGCATAGGGGTCTAATAATGCTCCGGCTGCTATAATCTGCACCGGATGAACTCCGCCTCTTTGCCATTGATTGCGCGCCCGTTCGCGCATATATGCCACCAATTTTCGCTTAAGATGACGTCTTATAGCCCATATTTGTTCATCAGGAATATTTACTACCTGGTCCCACAATTCGACCTCATCGATATGGTTATACCAATCGGGACCCAAATACCGTTCATAGAGCAGGTTCATACGTCTAGCAAGCCATTTGCTTAGATGAACGCCATTGGTTATATGGATAATTGGGACATCTTCTTCCTGCCGGTCAGGCCACAAAAAATGCCACATTTTTCGAGCGACGATTCCATGCAGCTCGGATACAGCATTCCTGCCTTGAGAAGTCCTCAAAGCCAGAATAGACATACTATATTGATCACCCCAGGGTGATTGGTGGTGTGCTAGATTGATAAACTCTTCGCGGCTTATGCCCAATTGCTGCCAAAAATTAGCCAGGTATTTATCGATGATCCACAACGGAAATTCGTCATTCCCGGCTGCAACAGGGGTATGTGTTGTAAATACATTGGTTGCGCAAATGACATCCAGGCTCTTTTTAAAATCATGCCCCGCTTCAACGGCTTCCCTGGCTCTTTCGATCGTAATGAAAGCAGAATGCCCTTCATTCATATGCCAAACCGCCGGGTTGTACCCCAAACATCTCAAGGCGCGTACACCGCCAACTCCCAACAAAATTTCTTGGGATATGCGTAATTCCAGGTCACCGCTGTATAACCTTGCAGTCAGATTCCTATCGGCAAGAGTATTTCCATCCACATTACTGTCCAGCAAAGACAACGGCACTCTCCCCACATGAACTTCCCATAATCTTACCAACACGTCTCGCCCTGGCAATTCGACCGAAATTGTGTTCGGTGTTCCATCATCGTTCAATACAGGCAGTACAGGTAGATCTTCAAAGGGCTGAGATATATAATGCGCCTCTTGCCAACCATCCTCTGTTATATGTTGGTTGAAATAGCCTTGGGTGTAAAAGAAACCGATTGCAACCAAAGGTAAACCCAAATCACTGGCTTCAGCCAGATGATCCCCGGATAAGACCCCCAACCCACCCGCATAAATGGGTAGAGTCTCATGTAATCCAAATTCCATTGAAAAATAGGCAATCGGTTTATTGATATACTGAGGATAATTAATCGAAAACCATGTCTCAGTCTTATTTATATACTGATCATACGCAAACATAATGCGGTCATAGAATTCAATGTAAGATCTGTTATTCGTCGCGGCATTCAAACGTGCCCGTTCGACATTGCGTAAAAAACGAACCGGATTATGATTGACATTTTCCCACAGTATTGGGTCGATTCTCGAAAATAGGCGCTGAGAATCAAGATTCCAGGTCCACCATAAGTTATAAGCCAGCTCCCCCAACCGGTTTACACGGTGCGGTAAGATGAATTTTTTGGGAGGATTTGCATGAAATAATGGCATAAATAATCTCTTTTAGTTACATAGATATAGTCCGATAAAAACACAGGCTTAATATTACCATAATGAAGTATTTCAAAAAAGCACTGGGATATTTAATATTTCAACAAAATTAGCGAAATCCTATAACGACCTTAGTCGTTATTTCCCCAGAACAAGGGGCTGTCCCAAAAGAAAATTGTCACCCCGAGCGAAGCGAGGGACCTTTTCATAATCTGAATTTAGATGTCTCGCAGCTCCTTCGCTACGCTCAGAACATGCCTCAACATGAGATTTATGACTTTTGAACAGCTCCTCCTACAATTCGGAAATTGGCCAATTGGGTAATACATCCATGGCTATATCATCCCGCTGACCTCTGGCAAATCGTTGATAGCCAGCCGCTGCGACCATGGCGGCATTATCGGTGCAAAACTCAAAGGAAGGTATATGGAGCGGTAACTTGGAACGATATTGAAATTCCTGCCGTAAACAACGATTGGCAGAAACCCCTCCTGCCACTACAATATTTTTGGCATTCCATGCTTCAGCCGCCTGGATAGTTTTCCCAACCAGGACATCTACAACCGCTTTCTGAAAACTTGCTGCGATATCCGAGACCGGCAATGGTTTTCTGGACGATTTGATTTTTTGCACTTCTCGGAGTACGGCTGTTTTCAAACCACTGAATGAAAAATTCGAGCTGCCTTCCAACCATGCTCGAGGAAAATCGAATGCTTCCACATCGCCTTCTTCCGCAGCTTTTTGAATCGACGGTCCCCCCGGGTATTCCAAATTCAATAAGCGGGCGACTTTATCGAATGCTTCACCGGCAGCATCATCCAAAGTTGACCCCAGCGAACGATATTTCGAGTGGTCTTCCATAAAGACCAGCTCCGTATGCCCACCGGAAACAATCAATGCTAACAATGGAAATTTTACTTCGGATTTTGGCGGAGTTCCTGCTTCATACAACCACGCCGAATATAAATGCGCCTCCAAATGGTTGACTCCAATCAAGGGTAAACCGCTCGCAATTGCTAATCCTTTTGCTGCGTTCATCCCAACTACGAGAGAACCGGGCAATCCTGGACCGCGGGTTACGGCAATAGCGTCCAAATCACTTAAGCTAACATGGGCTTTCTTCAGCGATTGATCGATTATCGTAAATATCGTACGGATATGCTGTCGGGAGGCTACCTCGGGAAACACGCCCCCATATTGGGCGTGCAAACTGGCTTGAGAAGCCACCAAATTGGAATGGATAATCCTCCCATTTTCTACAATGGCAGCAGCCGTCTCATCACAAGAGGATTCGATAGCAAGCACTCTTCCCGGCGGAAGTTCGACCGGGGAATTTTCAACGAGAAGTTCAGACATAATTCAATCTAAAGATTTTCCACAATTCTATTGTAGACCGAAATTTATTTTGTTTTCACCGGTAAAACCAAATCAACAGGATATTCAACAAGCGTTTCGATTTTACCATCCGGCCGCGCCCAGAATGTATCCTCAATCCGTACACCAAGGTTGCGCTCAGGGTAGTATAACCCCGGTTCACAGGTAAACACCGAACCGGGTTGAATCACTTCATCAGGAGGTGCATTTTTTCCAAACCAGGGACGCTCATGGATATTCAATCCCACCCCATGTCCCAGGCTGTGGACATACCCTGCTTCGGTTTGCGAATTACTTTCTATCGAAGGATGCCCTTTTGCTTCAAAATACTCACAAGTTTGCTTTTGATATTCAGGGCAATAGGCTCCCAAGGTAAATGATTCTTTCAACTTATTGAATACCCATAAAACATCTTCATAGAGTTCCAGTGCTTCATCAGGTGCATAACCCAGGCACCAGGTACGAGTAAAATCATAAAAATAGCCGCCACCTGCTTCACAGGGGAAGATATCGAAAACGATAGTCTGTCCAAGGCGCAAAGTATCAGAGTTCGTCCCAGTGCTGTGAGGCACAGCCGCGTCATGTCCAATAGCAAAAATGGTATCTTCAGGGTTTTCTGCACCCATTTCCGCAAGCCATAAATTGATATTTCTTTTCACGTCGCCAATCGTCAAGGGGTTGCCATCTGGTTTAATCAAGGTGTCGTTTTTTACCGGCAAAGAGGTAAGCAAATTAGCCACTCTGCTCACAACCTCTACGGTGATTTTACCCATGTGACGAACATGTTCCACCTCATCATCATCCTTAGTAGCCATAGCTTCCATAAGCATAGAATTATTGACTTCACCGACCATGGTTATTTCAGGCGTTGATTCCTGCAAGGCGTTGAAAAGTGCAAACGCACTACCCAATTCCACTGCTCCATACAAAGCGACCCGGCCTGAATTGACTCCAAATTCATTGAGCATTTGTTTGTAACGTAAAACTAAGGCTTTTAGATAATCGTTGTTGGTTTGCTTTAAAAGATCCTGGAAGTGATAATCGGAAAGATTCTTCGTGATTAATCCGGTTTTTGCAGCTTCCTCCCGCTCCATAGGATTATAGAATAGAACCGGTGCACATCCTCGTTTTTTGATAAGATCTGCTGCAGTGACATGGGCAATTCCCGCCAGGTATGTCATAGCCGGATTGTGCTGTGCCGGACCGGTTATCAATATCGCATCCAAATCATATTTTTGCATTAAGCGATCGATATCGACTTTCATATTTTATAGATCCACCTTTCAATTAAATATTACTTTCCATTGCTTTTTTCACACAACGTAGGAAATCATCTTCTTGTTCGATCAACACAGTGCGTGGATCGAAAATAATTCGATTATCCTGGATTCGGGCAATAATTGGTGGAATTCCACCCCGTAATTTTTTCATCACAACCTGTTGATTGCTACCATCGGCAGCAAGCAGCATTGTTGGTAATGTCTCCCCCGGCAAACTGCCTCCTCCAATGGTCGATAAACCAGGTATGACTTCTCCCCATCCCAGGTTAGATTGCCATGCCTTTGCCCTCTGAGTTATCTGCTCCAAGGACATACTGATCATCCGCCAAACCGGTATCTCCGTCTCAGCCTCATTTTTCAGATAATTCAACAATGTAGCAGAAATGCCTGCCAGTGCCAGTTTATCAGCCCGCACAGCCCGCGCCAAAGGATGCTTTTTCAATTTATCGATCAAGTCTCTTTTTCCAATGATAATCCCGGCTTGTGGACCGCCCAATAATTTATCGCCGGAAAAACAAACCAAGTCGACACCCGCCTGAATCGATTCCTGAATTGTTGGTTCATGCCCCAAACCGTATTTCTCAGTTGCTAATAAGGAGCCTGATCCAAGGTCATCGATAAACGGAATACCCGATCGATGGGCTAGAGTTACTATCTCTTTTAATTCTGGCTCACTGGTAAACCCAATCAAAGCAAAATTAGATCGATGCGCTCTTAAAAAAATCGCCGGTTTTTCTGGCAGTGTCTGTTCATAATCGGATAAATGAACTCTATTAGTGGCGCCGACCTCGATTAAGTGTGCACCAGATTGCTTCATTACGTCCGGCATACGAAACCCATCCCCAATTTCTACTAATTGTGAACGGGCAATTACAACCGTCTTCCTTTTCGCCAGCGCTGTAAGGATGAGCAGCACAGCAGAAGCGTTATTATTCACCACCAATGCGGCTTCACAGCCGGTTAGATGGCAAAAAAGGGATTCGGCGTGGACTGTGCGGGAGCCCCGTTTTCCTTTCTCGAGGTCATATTCAAGGTTGGAATATCCCTGGGCAACATTCTGGATAGCCAGGACTGATGCATGACTTAACGGAGCTCTCCCTAAATTCGTATGTAATATCACCCCGGTAGCATTGATAA
>JBDKUB010000199.1:0-8973 GCA_039679915.1 Anaerolineaceae bacterium | reverse complement strand
CCAAAGCCGATATTGTTCGCTACGGTCATGTTTGGGAAAAGAGCGTAAGCCTGAAAGACCATCCCTACCGGACGCTGGTTGGGGGGTATGTTGGTCATGTCTTGCCCGTCGATGATGATTTCTCCCTCGGTGGGGATTTCGAACCCAGCAACCA
The DNA here is from genome assembly GCA_039679915.1 of Anaerolineaceae bacterium. Lineage (GTDB taxonomy): Bacteria > Chloroflexota > Anaerolineae > Anaerolineales > UBA4823 > JAAZNS01. The sequence goes on along the minus strand of JBDKUB010000199.1, from coordinate 8,819 downwards.
TGCGCAGGGTCGTTGTTTTACCACAACCACTGGGGCCGAGAAATGACACTAATTCGCCTTTAGCGATTTGAAGATTGAAATCTTTAACCGCTGTGGTTTTGCCGAATACTTTACTGACGTTGTTTATTTCAAGGAAAGCCATAATAACCTCGTCTAATTAATGTGCTACTGCAACTTGTTCTGAACCCGGAGCGCCTTGTCCGATTCGCTGCATGATCATAATCGATAGCCAGGTCAAGGCAAAGCTAACCAGAGATAACGCCTGAGGTGTGTATGCTCGCATGGCGCCTATTTCCTCCATATATGGACCAAAAGCAGGCCATGCCAGCAGCGACGCAAAGGTGAATTCACCCATCACAATGGCGAAGGTCAAGAACACACCACTCAGGATAGCCACTCTCAGGTTTGGGAAAATCACTTGGGTAATGATCGTTCCCCAGCCTGCGCCCATGCTAAGGGCAGCTTCGGTAAGTGTTTTGACGTCAATTGCTCTCAATCCGGCATCTACGGAGCGGAACATGTATGGGAAGGAGAGTACGATATAACCAGCAATCAGTAGCACAGGGGTGCTTGTAAGAACGATAGGAGGCGAGCCATACAGGCGAATCATACCAAATACGAGGACAACTGCTGGGGTCACAAAAGGCATCAGCGTGATGAACTCTACAATGGGTCGAAAGTTCGGCATTTTCCAATGCACCCAATAAGCCGTTGGCACTACTAAAACGAGGCTGAAAAGTATGGTCAAGATAGCCCATAATAAGGAATAGCCAAAACTGAGGTAGAATCTTTTGTCTTGGAATGCAACCTTGAATGCTTCGAAAGTGTAAGCACCCTTGACCATTCTCATACTGAATTCAAGTGTGGATATGAGGGGTAGGAAAAAATAAAGGAGACCCAGGATAAAAACTATCCATCCACAAATATTGACTCGTTTCATTGTAGCCACCTTGCAGCCCTTCGACTCATGGCGACATAACCGGTCATGCATATCGACATGATCAAGATCATCCCTAATGCCAGCGCATTACCTAAACCGGGGTTATACAGCACATCTCCTTGAATCTGAGCGCCAATGACAATAGAGACAAGATTGATGAAGCTGCCCGAGAAGGCGTAAGCAGTGGCGTATGCGCCAAACGCATTACCGAATAATAATATCATTGTGCCTAAAATGGTTGGCATTAAGATGGGGAGTGCAATATATCGCCAATAATGAATTTCGGTACCGCCCAGATTTTCACAAGCTTCTCGCCATTCTTTGCGTAAACCATCCAGGGCAGGTGCCATGATGAGAACCATTAGAGGAAATTGAAAGTACATATAAACAATGCTCAAGCCCCAGATGGAGTATATGGTAAAACCAGCGGCGTGTATATCGGTGTTGAAAATAGATTCAATCAAACGAGTAACCAGCCCGGCATTACCCATGGTCGCAATAAAAGCAAATGCCAGAGGCACTCCTGCAAAGTTGGAAGCGACGCCGGAAAATGTTAACATAAATGAACGCGCCCAACGCGGTAACCCGCCCATAATTACGGCATAAGCAAGCAAAAAACCAAATATCCCCCCTCCTAGTGAGGTAATAATACTTACGCTCAAACTGGTTTGATAGGCGTTGATAAAATCCCGCCCTTGGAAAATGGCTATGATATTATCGAAGGTAAAAGAACCATCAGGTGCCTGAAAGCTGCGGATGAATATCGATAGGGAAGGCAGCAGCAGAAAGGCAATTGCAAATAAAAAGAATGGCGCCAATCCCACCCAATCCCATGTAAATTTTGGACGGGAGGAGCGCGCTGAAGGCGCGCTCCCTTGATTTTGGCGTGTTATCGATTGTTCACTCACGCCGGTTACTCCTATTCACCAAATACGACCTTGCGCCAATTTTCGGTAATATATTTATTGGCTGCTTGCAGTTCTTCAACGGTCAAGAATACTGCTCTTGCATAATCTTCTGCTGGCGGCAATTTATCCAGCATTTCCTGGGGTACAACACCGCGCTTCACCATATCATTGAAGCGGATAGGATGAGCATAGCCCTTCAGATACAGGTTTTGGCCTTCATCGGACATGACATATTCCCACCACAAGCGGGCAGCGTAAGGATGGGGGGCATAGGCGCTGATGCCGCCCGCATAGGGACCGGCAACGACGCCCGTCTTCGGAACAACGATATCCAATTCAGGGTTGCCGGCTAGGGCATCGCGGTTTGCCAGGGAAAGATAATCCCATTCAACTGTGCAAGGGGTTTCACCCTGGGCAATTTTACCCTGGTCAGCGATGACCGGAATGAAGTTTCCGGCTTCATTCACTTCTTTCCAGAATTGCAAACCCATTTCAGCCGCTTTGGTCTTATCGCCGCCGGAGCGTGAAAGTCCAGAAGCGTAAACGGTCATGACGGACTCATTCGACTTGAGTACATCACCAGCCATGGCTACTTTTCCCTTATATTCTGGCTTAAGCAGGTCTTCCCAATCGGTTGGAGTAGGAACGGCGTCTTTGATGACTTCGAAGGTCAATACGCCGTAATATTCTGCCCACCAGTAACCATCGGGGTCTTTCATATCGATGGTATCCCAGGTGGAGACTTTATATTTCGACAGTAAACCATCTGCCATTGCGGTCACGGTATGACCAACGCCAATGTCGATGACATCGGGTGCCTGGGGACCCTTGCTCTCTTTGTTAGCGCGAATGGCTTCAAGCTCGTCGGAAGAGCCTGCATCCGGGTTGAGCTCATTGATAGATATGCCATATTTCGATTTGAAGGTTTCGATAATTTCCCCGTAATTTGCCCAGTCATGTGGGAGAGCGATAGTGGTTAATTTTTTACCTTCTACTTCGACAGCCTTCACCAAATCATCCAACGGAATAGTGTTTCCAGATGTCAGGTCGGGTAAAGGTACCGAAGTGGGTGTTGCAGTTGCGGCTGGTGCGCAGCCGGCTAGAAGAGCAGCGCTACCCGCAACGGCGCTTACCTGAAGGAACTGGCGGCGAGAAAACTGTGATTTCTTAGACATTCGATCCTCCGTAAAAATCTAAAATATGAATTTTTGGATAAATGAAATACGAAATTAAAAAAATATTTAATGTAATTCACCTCCTCAGTGAACTTATAAAACCTATTGAGATTGGAGTAAAATTATGTGGCTATATAATAATACCACTTCTTGTAAATTTTATAGATTTTAGCACCATAAAAATCAAAAGTCAATTAAAAAAACGCGATTTATATCATTTCACTAAACATTTTTAATTACTCTTTGTATTTTAATTGTACATCTCGTCGCTCTTGCCGAAAGATAACGAACCAGAACGTTATAGAGAATATTTTATTTTTGTTTGAAGCAGTCTATAGACAGTTAGTGAATCTTGGATGTTTGGGGATTCCCTCAGTTGATCGGTTCCTGGACAAAGGTCATTATCCAACTGAAGGTTTGTTAGATTATAAGTTTGACTATCGATTTTGTTTTATGGTGATTTCGGGTTTCTCCTTTGGGGGGCTGTCCTAAAAGAAGGCTGTCACCTCGAGCAAAGCGAGAGGTCTTTTCATATGTAAATTAAGATATCTCGCTTCGTTCGATATGACATATATGACTTTTTGGACAGCCCCTTTTGGCGAGGAGGAAAACGCTCCTCCCCGCCACGATTTGGATTGTTCTGTTGATACAGCCATTTATGCCCAGATTATTCCACCGGGATTTCCTTGTAAACTTTCTCGACATCGATACCTTGTCGGCGGCGGTAAGCATTGAAGCCAAAGTAAATGATGGCTGCAAGAGCATAATTCGCCAGCATGAACACCATTGAGCTGACATTTTTCCAGCCGATTGCATAGTAAGCGAAATCGAAGGGCGGTACGTGAGGATCCCATAGCCATTCAACCAATAGCCAATCCAAAAACAGGATGAAGATCAGGGCAGCCATGGTGATTAGCGGCATCTTTGCCCCGGACAAAATGGGTTTACCGACATAATAAAGCACCCAGACCAAGATGATGGCATTGATAATGGTGAGAATGGACACGATAATCACGATGATCCAGGTGAGAGGCGTACCTAAGCCGGCTGCGTTCAATCCTCCAAGCACAGAGAACATATATTGGCATGAGGTAATGATCAGATACACCACGCCTGCAGCATACAGCAAAAGCACCAAATATCCTAAGATCTTGGAAACATTGAATTTTGCGATGGGGCTGCCTTCGAAGACGTCTTTCTGTTTCCAGGGTAGGATAGCGCCAGCAATAGCAGAACCGAAGAATGTAACCGAGATGACCAGAGTAGAGTCCAGTGCTAAGCTTTGGAAATTCCAAATATTGAAGGAATACAATATTGAAATGATCACCGAAGGTATCACCATCAGCAGCAAAGCATTGATAGGGGTGCGGGTGCGTTGATCGACCGAAGACACCCATTCAGGCAGCATACGGTCGAAAGCAGCAGCGAAGATGACGCGCGTGGAGCTCAAAAAGACCGTGCCTGACCAACCAAACCACCACAGGCTCATCAGTGCAATGACGAGGAATTGGACGAAACGGCTTTTAATCATAAAGGAGGCAAACAGAGCCGGGTATGGCCAAAAAGGTAAGGGCGGTGGTGTAGTCGTGTAGTCCCATTTATAGTTCCAGAAGGCGCCATTGGCTTTGTTGTAGAAATCCCATCCTAAGGTTTTGGATATCAACATGAAGAAGATAACCGCCAGGACTGCGGTAACGATGATGGCGGAAGCCATACCCCAGAAGTTTTTCTTGAAATCTGAAGCACCCCGCACCTCACCGTATAATGTGGAGCCCCAGTTTGGCCATAAGTTGAAAAATACGATCATGGGGATCAGCATCATGCTGGCACCCAATGCCAGGTCTCCAAGAGGTGCGGCTACTGTACCGGCTTCCTCTCCGGCAGTCAAAGTTGCCGAATATAAATCGGTCGTTTCAGCGCCAAACATTTCCGGTGCAATCGCATTGAGGTTATCGACAAAAGTTTGGTTACTTCCAAATAACAATAACATAAAGACCAAAAGTAACCCAACCATACCGCCCCAAAAGCAGAACTTTTGTACACGTGCATACCACTTCATGCCTACGGCAATGTATATAAATCCTACGACGCAGACGCTAAGGCAGCCTACCAGTAATCCGGTATTGGTGTTCGAGAACCATACGGCAGCATCTTTAGCGCCCAGGACACCCAGGATTGGTGTGAAGAATTCGTAAACTAACATTTGCCCATACAGTGGTACCCACAGCCAAAGTATGAACCACCAACCGGTAACAGCTAGAATAAATCCAGCAGTGCGCCCGAGAATACGGCTTTGCCAGACATAATCACCACCGGCACGGGGCATGGCGGAGATCAAGCAGGCGTAAACGATGACCTCGAAGATGGTCAAAATGCCGCCGATCACCACTGCGGTTGCCAGATTCCCTTCGAAGTAGTAGCAATATGAGAAAATATACAACCCCAGTGTGATTAAGTTGATGGAAAATGTGGCGTAGATAAATGCGTCAAAAACCGACCACGATCGCACCAAACCGCTTGCTTTACGAACGAAAAGAGTCACCTCACTCATTTGAAAAGCTCCTTTCATGACTATGATTTAGCCTGCCCAGGAAAAATACCGGGATCGGCAAAAAATAAGCGTGACGAATAAAACGATGTATCTTGCCTATCTCTCACTAAAGCAATCTTATGGGCAAATGGTCGCACCTCCTTTCCAACCGTTTAGATGCTCTGGTTCGTTGAGGATCAACCTGTAGTGAGCACGTAGTTGCCAATTTTCTTGGGCTGCAGATCCACAACAATTCCTTGCAAAATGCCTTGCTCGTATTGACTGCCTGCGTTGATGCACAGTGTACGCTTGAATTTGCGGGTTCCTTTTCCTTCATGGATGTGCCCGTGCAAGGCGAGCAGTGGTTGATATTTCTCTATGACTTTTAACACCGATTTACTGCCCACCGATACCATCGATCTGCCGGCATATGCCATTTGCATATCTTTGGTGAGTTCGGGAGCTTCATCGAGCCCACTACCATAAGGGGGAGCGTGAAGACAGAATATAGAATTCTCGACATTTTTTATCTGTGAGATCATCGATTCTAATCGAACCATTAAGGCATTTTCATCTTCTTCACGATGGGTATTCCAGGGGGTGGGATTTGACCAGCCGGTGCTGATCATTTCATGATAATCGTCGAGCCATACAACTTTTCCTTCAACGTATTGAACGGATTTAGAGTTGGAGATAACAGGGTCGATTTCGAATACATCATCGTTACCCGGACATACATAGCATTTGAGACCGGTCCCGGCTAATTTTTGATCTGCATAATCCATCCAGCGTTGAATAGTTTGGATTACATATTTGGAAAACAAATTTTCAGATAATTCTTCGTTCTTCGATATCTCTTCCACTTCATCGGGATTGGTGACATGAGGATAATAACCGCGATTTTGAATGGTGACAACCATTTTATCAACGGCTTCTTTTCCTTCCAGAATGGTTTCCTGCTCCAATAAAGTCACTTTCCACTTATTATTCCCTTGTGCGATGATGGGGATAATTGCCTTTCCGGTCATATCACCGCCTAATATCAGGGTATCGACTTCATAAAATTTTCCACTGCTAATAAATTTTTTCCAGCAAATTTCTGAACCGTGTAAATCGGTGGCAAAGAAAAATTTCATCATAACTCCATTTTCTCGGTCTTATAAACCATTAGGTAAAGTTGAATTGCCCGCCACCAGTCCGGGAAAAGCGGCGCGGATGCGCGCTTCCACTTCTGGTGGAAAGGCGGCTGGATTGTCATGGCTGAGTATCTCGCATACACGCTGCATTGCGCGGGCTTGGCTGTCCAAAGCGCCCTTGGCTGTCCATATTTCGCGTGTATTGCGATCGGCAATTTTGGTCAACAATCCAGATGTTTTCATCCATTTGACAGTGTGCTTATGAGTCATGAATGTACCGCCTGGGCCTACTCCAGCGATGACATCCAAAGCCAAGTTTTCTTCACTGAATTCAAGACCACGCGTAATCCGTTTGAGCATCAATGCTATCTCATCGTCGATGACCATTTTAGCAAAATCGAAAGCTTTGAGGGCATCCAACAAGCCGGCCATATTGAGCATATGTGCACCACCCAATAATCCAGCCACACTGGACATACCGGTCTCGTAGCCGGATTGGGCATCGTTGATTTTTGAATTCGTCAATCCGATATATCCGCCACTGGGTACGTTATAAAAACGCGCCATCTGGGCAAATGCCATATGAAGCATGCCGCATTCGATACCACCGGAAGCGTAAGCGCCGGTGCGCATATCGGCGACTGTTCCCAGTGTGCTGAAGATAAGCGGGGTGCCGGGATGTACCATTTGCATCAATGAAGCGGCAGCCAGGAATTCGGCGCACCCTTGCACAATAGTACCCGGCAAGGTCATCGGTGAGGTTAACCCGGCATTGGGGACGATGCTGGGATAGACCGGTACTTGTTTTTCCGAGTAGTAGATGATCATCTCGGTAGAAGCCACATCCATGGTGAGCGGTGAGACTACCGGACAAAAATGGTGGGTGATAAAGGGATGTTCGCGATAGGTCGCTTCATCGCCGGCTATTAAATAGCCCAGTTGTAGGGCTTTTTCTGCGTCGACTTCGTCGTTGGCAGTGCTGCGAACGGGTTTGAGGCAATTTTTTAGGGCTGGGTATAGACGTGAGAGGGTAAACTGCCCCGCGGGTGCATCGTCTGCCAGGGTGGAGATCGAAAACACATCGATACCCGGTAATTCGTTAATCAGATGAGCGATCCGGGCAATATCATCAGAGGTCGAGCGACGCTCGACACGCGTAGCCGGATCGATCAGGTTTGGAGCGGAACTCCCAGTAACGATTACCGGAGCATCATCCGGTAAGGTGCGGTCGAATTTTGGATCACGGCCGCGGAATGTGAATTTTGGCGGTATCATCTGGCGAAATTCTTCAATGACCGGTCGAGGGAATTTCACTCGCATTGTCTCATGATTTACCTGACAGCCGTGTTTGTTGTATATATTGCGCGCTTTTTCGTTTTTTACCGCTAGTCCAACAGATTCCAATATCTCTAGTGAAGCGGAGTGAATGCGTGCTACCTGCTCTTGTGAAAGTAATTCTGCGAATTGATACACTGAGAAATCTCCGAAATAGTTTCTAAAAATATATAGGGCAGCATCATAAAATACTGCCCTATATCCATAATTATCCAGGAATTTTTGAATACCAGTGTGAATTCCACGTTGTGTTTTTTATCTGATTGGCGTTGTGAACTGTCTCCTCACAGAATTGTGGGTGATTTGAATTGCAATTTCTACAATTTGCTGCCGAGAATATTATTTTTCGTTCTTTTTTTCTCGGCATATATATAGCCATCTTCACTTCTCCTCCTGGATTGGCGCCAATATCCTACCAATATTGTAATTTATTTTAATGAACCTCAATTAGCCAACAGGCGCAACGAACTAATTTATTGGTTCGTTGCGCCTGGGATAAAGCTAACAGCGTAATTTCTCACCTTTTGGATCCAAGAGAACGGTGGGTGTTACTTCAGCCGTTACTCTTTGATCGAAAAGCTCGACCTGAAAACGGTTACCCACTTTCGCCAACTCGATCGGCAGATAGATATAGATGATATTTTTCTTCAGAGTAAAGCCATACCCGCCGCTGCGCACTCTGCTGACTACTTTGCCATCCAGGTATACCGCTTCACCACCATAAACAGGTAGCCATTCGTTGCCTTCGAGCGTTAGCGTACACAGTTTGTGCCTTAGGCCTTCGGCTTTAGCTTT
>JBDKUB010000003.1:0-2165 GCA_039679915.1 Anaerolineaceae bacterium | reverse complement strand
AACAGTTGTTGGTTTGGCAAGGCCAGCCATTGGTGAGGCGGGCTGCAGTAACTGCTTTAGAGGCTGGGCTGTCGCCGGTTATCGTGGTCACCGGTGCAGTCGATGAACCCATCCGTGAAGCTTTGCAAGGCTTGAATGTGCAGATTGTACATAATCCAAATTGGAAGGAAGGCCAGAGTACCTCGGTAAAAGCTGGCATATCCGTCCTACCGGAACATATTGGCGGGGTCGTTTTTTTGTTGGCGGACCAACCGCGAGTCACCTCTAACCTAATCCGGGCTCTGGTAGAAAAACATGCCTGGTCACTATCACCTCTGGTGGCGCCACAGGTAGATGGGCAGCGTGCTACTCCGGTTTTGTTCGATCGAGAAGTATTTCCGGAATTGAAGAAATTATCCGGCGATCAGGGAGGCAGAGCCCTTTTCGCCCGCTATGAGGTGGCATGGATTCCCTGGCAAGATGTTGGGCTTACCCTTGATATCGATACTCCCGAAGATTTTCGACGGTTGCTCGAAGAAGATAGCGGCTGAGGAGGCATGGTTTTATGAAATCGTATCGCAAAGAACTCTGGTTTGATATCCCGGCGCGGCGAGCGTTCATCAATATAACCTCCCAGGTCGAAGCATGTCTGGCGGAAAGCACCATAAAAGAGGGCTTGGTGCTGGTCAATGCCATGCACATTACAGCCTCGGTATTTATCAACGATGATGAAAGTGGATTGCACCAGGATTATGACCGCTGGTTGGAGAAATTAGCACCCCACGAACCGGTCAGCCAATATCTGCACAACTCCACCGGTGAGGATAACGCTGATGCGCATATGAAGCGTCAGATTATGGGAAGGGAGGTAGTAGTGGCAGTCAGCGATGGGAAATTGGATTTTGGTCCTTGGGAGCAAATCTTCTACGGTGAATTCGACGGATATCGGCGAAAGCGGGTGTTGGTTAAAATCATTGGAGAGTGAAGAGGAGTCTCATTCGTGAAAACGCCTCTCCTGCCTGACCGTTTTCCAATGCCTGTAGGATTTTATTAGCGCATTCTACTGCGTCGAAATTGTCGGAATCGACTTCCAAGTCATAGATCTTATCGGCATGCACGAATTCGATTTGTTGCCTTGCCAAACCTCTTATCGTACTGCGCTGACGTTCGCGGCGGTCGAGTTCTTTCAACCGGCAGTGAATTCCGACGAATAATACCGGATATCCATCTAATAACGTGATGCATTCTTTCAACCAGTCTTGATTTAGCAAGATATGATCGACTATCAGATTGTGTCCCTGAGAAGCAAAAGTGAGGATACAGTGGTGGATCGAAGAGATTAAACCCGGCATCAACCCAGCCAATTGTTTTTCATTTTCGAAGGTAGGCTCGTTGTCTTCAGTGGTCATAAATCGCTCGGGCAGCATGTGCAAAAATGTATCGATAGAAAAGTGTAAATAAGGCTCTGGCAGGATTTCTTGTAAGTGCCAGGCAATAGCGGCTTTTCCTGAATTAGAAGTTCCATTCAAGAAGATGATTTTTCCCTTTGCCATTGTTCAGCTCCTGAATCAAATATTTATAATTGCGATGTGCAATGTGGGCAGCGTGTAGCTTTAATGGGAATGCTTGTAAAGCAATAAGGGCAATCCTTAGTGGTTGGTTCAGCCGCAACCTCCTTGGGCTTGGGTAAACGATTTGCCATGCGAATAACAAGGAAGATAATAAAGGAAACGATAAGGAAATCAATGACCGTATTGAGAAAAAGACCATAATTGAGGGTCGGTGCTCCGGCAGATTGAGCCTCTGCCAAGCTTTTGTAAGGAGTTCCGGATAAGTTAATGAATAAATTGGAAAAATCAACTTTTCCAAGCAAGAGACCAATGGGAGGCATGATGATATCATTAACAAAGGAGGTTACGATTTTTCCAAATGCGGCGCCGATGATAACTGCAACGGCTAAATCGAGTACATTACCGCGCATGATAAATTCTTTGAATTCTTTTAACATGGGGTTTTCTCCTTATAATCCTAAATGATTTTGCAACTCACACCCATCAATTTTTAAATCACGGCTATATTTTATTTCATTTTATATTTGAGTGGCAATAGGTTTCGTTCACATTGTTAATCAACCCCTCAATATTTGATATTTAATAACCACTTTCTTCGCATGTTGAATTGTCATG
>JBDKUB010000459.1:0-2044 GCA_039679915.1 Anaerolineaceae bacterium | reverse complement strand
CAAAATGAATCCCTTCAGCGAGATACTGCTTTGCTTCAGCCAAAGTCATGCGGTCGATCCATTGCTGATTGGGTTTACCAAAATTAATAGCGACTTTTTCGACGGCGGTTGAGATAAGAAAAAGGTCAGCATTGATGTTCCGTGCCAGCAGACTGCTGGCGTAATCTTTATCGATGACCGCCGCAGTGCCGCGATAAACGCCGTTGCCAATATCGACAACCGGAATACCACCACCACCGACTGTGATTACCACTTCCCCCGCGTCGATCAGCGTTTGTACCGTCTCAAGTTCAACGACTTCTTTAGGTAAAGGCGAAGGGACTACACGCCGCCAGCCGCGCCCGGCACCTTCTACAACGGTCCAACCCATTTCATCGCGGCGCTTTTTAGCTTCGATTTCATCCATAAAGCCACCGATGGGTTTAGTGGGATTAGAAAACGCAGGATCGTCTCGGTCCACCAATACTTGTGTTATCACCGTTGCTACCGGCTTGTGAATGCCACGTTGGTATAACTCATTTTGCAGGTTTTGTTGCAGTGAATATCCAATAGCGCCTTGGCTATCGGCGCCGCATACATCCAAAGGGACTTCGTGCATGCCTTCTACTTTATGGGCAATCTCTGAGCGGCGCAGAATAAAACCCACTTGGGGTCCATTTCCATGTCCAATGGCAACATCCCATCCGGCTTCGATCATATCTGCAATATGAAACGTCGTTTCTTGGGCTGCCAGATATTGATCTTCAACTGATTGGTGCTGCTTATCTTTGATCAAAGAATTACCACCAATGGCTACAACCGCAACTTTCTTATTTTCCTGAGAGGTTGTCATTGATTTACCTCATCGTTAATGCCATTACCGCTTTTTGAACATGCAAGCGATTTTCGGCTTCATCGTACACTACAGATTGGGTACTGTCGATTACACCATCTGTCACTTCGATATTACGATCCGCTGGCAATGGGTGCATATAGATTGCATCTGATTTTGCCAGTGCCATCTTTCGTTCATCGGTTATCCAATGTTCGTACTTTTTTATGATTTCCGCGCCTTTTTCAGCATCAGGCGTATGCACCATAGCACCCCAAGATTTTGCGTAGATGATATCCGCATCTTTGAAAGCAGCTTCCATATCGTCGACCACTTCAAATCCGGTGTGATATTTTTTAGCTTGCTCGCGGGCTTGGTCCATGATTTCTGGCATCAATTTGAATTCGGGGGGATGCGCCAATACCACATCCAAACCAAAGCGAGGCATTTGTAATACCAAAGATTGAGGCACCGACATAGGTTTTTGGTAAGAAGAGGCATATGCCCAGGAAACCACCATTTTCTTACGCCGTAGGTCGCGGCCTTTTTTCTCAATGATGGTCATCAAATCTGCCAGAATCTGGAAAGGATGATAGATTTCACATTGCATATTTAGAACTGGTGAGCGGGAATATTTGGCTACCTCGTTGATATACTGATTACCTATGCCCCAATCTACATGGCGGATAGCGATTCCATCAAAATACCTGCCAAAGATTTCCCCGATTTCATGGGGCGTATCTCCGTGAGCTATCTGTGTGGTTTTGCTTTCGATAAAAGCGGCATGACCGCCTAACTGCGCCATCCCTGCTTCGAACGACCCCCGTGTGCGCGTGCTTGAGAAAAAGAACAGCATCGCCAGGGTTTTATCACGCAGGTAAGGATGTAACTCACCTAAAGCTCGTTTTCGTTTCAGATCGAAGGCGACTTCTAAAACCGTTTCGACCTCTTCTTTACTGAAATCCAGATCACCGATTAAATCTCGACCACGCAAATCTGTTAACATAAAACATCCTACTCCATAGCACCCAAGATTAGCGCAATGATCGCCATGCGAATAACCACGCCATTGAATGCTTCCTGCCAGTAGCGCGACCAGCGGGTAATATCTACGTCTTCTGGCACCTCATCCATCCGAGGCAGAGAGTGCAATAAAATGGCATCCGGCTTCGCTTTAGACTCCAGCAATTGTCGGGTGATCTTATAATTCGCCGGCGTCAAACTAATGCTTCC
>JBDKUB010000150.1:0-2541 GCA_039679915.1 Anaerolineaceae bacterium | reverse complement strand
GTTAAAGCCAAGCCTCCCATAACGAGACTATTTATTAAGATGATTTGCCATTGGTTATCTTTCTTTTCAAAACATTCCCAAGCGAAATATACACAGGCGATTAAGATAATTTGCCCAGCTAATTGGGTATATCTTCCCCAATTTAGATAATACATAGGCATCGGTGATACTAGTCCGGCTAATGTGATGCATAGAATTCCTCCCCATGGATTTTTATTGATTTTCATCACCAATGGCACAAGGCATAGTACTGCTAAAACATTAAGGATTTGACCGGTCCACAAAGTAGCTTGCGGAAGTGAGAGTCCGCTTATCCAATGGAAAACTGCGACCAAGCTATGAAATCCAAAATGGTAAGTAAATGAACTGATATCAGCATAAGGCTGCCAGGAATTAAATAATCCTTTATTATCTACCAGCAATTGAGAAATTACCGTGTGCTGAAATCCATCCCCCCACATCGGTGCGGGTAGATTGCGTATAGCCCAGAAGCGAACAGCTATGACCATTACCATAATGGCTAACAGTAAAACATCCGTTGGTTTGATTTGTTTTATTGAAGAAAAATTTATTTTTAAATTAGGTAATTTCCGGTAATTCTTCCAACATATGATACCGATGCCTAGAATGGGAGGAACCCAGGCATAGATGGCGCCTAAATTCAATCCAATGATGTGAGTCCATAATAAGAGTATCGGATAAATTGCCAGGCTTAATCCTGCTGCCAACCCAATTTTTTCGTACCAATATCTATCGTGCCACTGGTCATAGAGCAAAGTTAATAATGCCCAACCAGGGATAATAAATAAGAAAATCCCAATCGCCAAATATTTAATCCATCCCAATACCTCGATCAAAATCCCGTAAAAAACAAGTTTACGGTCGTGAATAAGGTTAAACCTGAGTTGTGCATCTAATGGTTCATCGTTTATATAAAGTGCACCATTATGATAAGCATCACCAGCGGCTATCCCCAGGGATAGCACCGAATCCCCTTCCATAACAAATGAGATGTAATAATCCTGATTTAAAGAGTGTTGCTGAGGCTCAAATTTGAGTTTATAGTTTGCAGGTCGGGAGAACCTGGATATGGGTATTTCAGATGTAGCGAGATCACTATCATCTTGAGGATCTTTTTTAAGATGCAGAGTGACTTTTCCATCATTTACCACTTTAGGGTTAATATTGATTTCAATTCCATCGAGGCCATCATAACGAGCTGTGAATGTTTGACCAACCGATTGTGCTTTGGTGAGCTGAACCTTTTCTGAAGTTTGAGGTTGTTCTATTTTTTTAATCTCGGGAGAGCAGGCTGTTACCCCCAACAAAAATATCGATGCAATAATTATTTTGATCCTGCCAATTCTCATTAGAAAAAAGTTCCTTTATTTTATTGTTTAAATTCATTCTTGCGCAACCGATATAAGACTTCTTCTAATATTTTTCGGTTGAAACCTATTAAATCTGCCAATAAGCCTATGAGAATAACCTGAAAACCCACAATCAATAATATTGCAGAGAGAATTAATGATTGAACATGACCGCTACCGTTGCCGGTTAGATGAAAATATAGAAAACGAATGCCAGGAATCAAACCCAGAATGATTAAGCCTATACCTATGGCTGAAAATACCCGAAGAGGACGATACATTGTATACGCACGTATGATTGTTGAACCGGAGTATGTAAGGTAAACAGGAAGATTTTTTATCAGTCTAGAAGGCCTAAGAGGAGGATTTGTACGCACAGGTATATATGCTATGGACATTTTATGCGCACCTGCCTGTATCAGCGTTTCAAGAGTATAAGAATAATTACTGACTACCAACGTATGTAAAGCAGCTTCTCGTGAAAATGCTCGAAAGCCGCTGGTTGCGTCTGGTACAGGTAAACCAGCCGCTTTGCTTAATACCCAGCTACCCACCCTTTGTAGGAAACGTTTGGTGGGTGAAAATATCGACAAAGTAGCTACACCCCGGTCTCCTACCACAATTTCCGCTTGCCCTTTAAGGATTGGTTCGATTAACGATTGGATGCAGGATGCATCGTATTGATTATCTGCATCGGTATTGACGATGATATCTGCACCATGTTCCAGACAGCTTTCCAATCCTCGAGTGAAGGCAATGGCGAGGCCGCTGTGCTGGGGTAACCGTAATACATGGTGGACGCCAAGAGTTTGAGCAACTTCCGCTGTCCCATCTGTACTTCCGTCATTAATGACCAAAAATTCTATCGTGTCAATCCCCGGTAGAGAACGAGGTAAGCAAGCGATCGTTTGAGGAAGCACTTGAGCTTCGTTGAAACAAGGGATTTGGATAATGAGTTTCACAATGATCTTGTGTTTATCATCCTCTATAATTAAATCGAATGGAAATAGTATACCATTTTGTTGGATACTATTAACCAGCGATTATTTTATTTCACAGTTATTTAGAAACCATTGGCAGATAATAAACAGAGTTGGGGTTGCTGATATTCCACACCCCTGTGCTTGTCCAATTTCCGGCGCGGTCGTAAATCCTGGCATAAAATGCCATT
>JBDKUB010000049.1:0-4910 GCA_039679915.1 Anaerolineaceae bacterium | reverse complement strand
GAATTGGTCTAATGGATTTGCTGTGCATATTAATACAGCGAGTGATGCGGCAGAGCCACTCCCAGCTCTGCCACCTTGCTGCCTGGTAGATGCGATCGTGCCTGGGTAGCCGATTAAGAGTGCAGCTTTGATATCCCCAATATCGATACCCAATTCCAAGGCATTCGTCGCAATGACTATTCTGGTTTTTCCATCCCGTAAGTCTTTTTCGATTGCTCTCCGTTGGCGCGGCAGGTAGCCGCTGCGATAACCGCGGATAATCTCATTTTGATCCTGCCAGCTCTTGATAGGAGAAGCCTTAATTTTTTCGCGAAGATAGGTCAGGACCATTTCAACCGTGCGGCGAGATCTAGCAAATACAATAGTTTGTATATCATAGGTCAACAGATCTTCCCCCAGAGGAATTGCTTCCTGCAGTGCGCTGCGTCTGATGCCAAGTTCCTGGTCGATAATCGGAGGGTTATAAATAAGAAAATGTTTTTCTCCCCTTTGAGAACCATCGATATTAATTAGGTTAAAAGAATGTTCGGTTAATTTTTCGATGTGTTCTATTGGGTTGGCGATGGTGGCTGTCGTCGAGATGAATTGCGGAAACGAGCCGTAATAATTTGCGATTCTGTTCAACCTTCTGATGACATTGGTTACATGCGAACCGAAGATACCGCGATAGATATGAGCTTCATCGATGACTACAAACCGTAAATTTTTGAAAAATTCTGCCCAATTGGTATGGTGAGGCAATATCCCAATATGTAACATATCCGGATTTGTTATCAGGATGCGGGCTTTTGTACGAATTTCGGGTCGGGAAGCAGGCGGTGTATCACCATCATAGGTTGCCGAGACGATGTGCTTTCCCCGATTATCGAGGTACCTTATTATTTCGAGAATATTTTGGTATTGGTCTTGTGCTAAGGCTTTGGTAGGGAAAAGATAAAGAGCTCGACTTTCTTCATCTTTAAGCATTTCGTTGAGTATCGGCAGGTTATAACAAAGAGATTTTCCGCTTGCTGTACCAGAGGTGATAACTGCATTTCCCCCAGCTTTTATACATTCCCAACATTGCAATTGATGGCTATAAAGCTGTTTGATTCCTAAAGAAGATAAAGCGTAGACTAAATCAGAATCCAGATTCTTTGGGAACGATTCCCATTGAGCATTTTTCGCAGGGATGAAATGCCAGGTGGAGACATTTTCGAAGATCGAAGGTGTAGCCTTCCACCTGGATAATATATTCGATAAATCCATAAGAGCATCGTTCGATGATGTAAATTTCTCTGAGTCACAGGGTAGATAATCCGCTGTTATATTTCACAAAATCAGAATAAAAATAGTATACAGCATAAAAATCAAATTTGACTTAAATTTTCAGATTTTAATGTGATCTTTTGTATTTCCTTATATAGGGGATAAAGTCGCTTATACATATTCCGGTATACATTGTTATAGAGTTCGGCGTATATTTCATGATTATTTTTATCGGGCTCGAAGGTATCTCCCAGGCGCGTCATGGCAGCAACAGCTTCGTTGAAATTCGGGTAGATTCCTAAACCAATGGCGGCATCTATGGCCGCTCCTAATCCGGAAGCCTCATAGACATGCGGTCGGGAGGCTGGTAAGCCGAAAATATCCGCAGTAATTTGCATAGCTGCGTCGCTTTGACTGCCGCCGCCTGCAACCCGGATTTCTTTGATTTTAATGCCGCTGCGCTTTTCAGTCCGCTCAGCACCTTCCCTTAGTGCAAAGATCAATCCTTCGATGATGCCGCGATAAAGGTGAGCGCGGGTATGAATATCACCAAAACCAATAATTGCCCCGCGGGCTTCGGGACCGGGTATTTTCAATCCGGGCGCCCAATATGGCTGTAACAGTAATCCATTCGAACCAGGGGGGGCTTGTTGGACTAAATCATCGAATAATACTTCGGTTTCCACTCCCAGTTTTTCTGCCAGTTGTTCTTCATATTGCCCAAATTCTTGTTTAAACCAACTGACCATCCAAAATCCCCGATATATCTGCACCTCTAAACTATAAGCACCAGGAACCGCAGAAGGATAGGGAGGAATCAAAGGAATCGCTTCGACATACTTATAATGGGTGGTATTGATGGTGGCTGATGTTCCAAAGCTCAAACAGCCCAGTTCGGGGGTAATACAACCCGAGCCGATGACTTCACAAGCCTTATCTGCCGCAGCGGCAATAACGGGAAGAGAGGCAGGAATGCCGGTCAATTCTGAAGCTTGCTGGGTAATTTCCCCTAGTATGGCTCCCGGAGGTACCAAATTGACCAGGTGTTCAGGTTTAACAGCTACGGTTTGCCATTTCCAATCATATTTATTCGACCAATGCAGACGTTTATAATCGAATGGGACATATCCAACCTGGCAGCCTATCGAATCGATAAATTTGCCTGTAAGGAGATAAGTAAGGTAACCAGATAGAAATAGGTATTTATAGGTGTTTTTCCATATATCAGGTTGGTTAACTCGTATCCAATTGATTTCTGCTTCAGCTTGAAGGTAAGCGACAGTTTTTGTCATGCCGGAAAGTAGGAATGCCAATCCCCATAAACCGCTTACCGGTTTAAGACCTTCCGTTCGACGTTGATCGAGCCATACAATGGCAGGCCGAAGCGGCTCTCCATTTTTATCGACATTGATTACGGTCGAGCGCTGGGTGGTCAACGTGACCCCGGCGATCCTTTCTCGGAAATTGCCGGGCAACAGCCACAATTGTTGACACGCCTGACAAATTGATTCCCAAAATATATGTGGGTCCAGTTCGACCATTCCTGGTGATTCGGTCACGTAGGAATCAATGGGCACGCGCGATTTGGCGATCAATGTACCTTGTGTGTCAAAAATTAAACCTCTGGCGCTTTGTGTCCCATGATCAATCGCTAATATAAGGTCTTTGCTCATTTTATTCTTAAGATGATTGAGTTATTTATAATACTCATGCAATCCTGTTTCGAAAATATTTATGCGGTAAAAAATGAAACACCTAAAATGCCTGGTCCAGCGTGGGTTACTATGGCTGGCGGAACATTAAGTATAGGGGGATCGGCATTGAGATTTAATTTGGTGCGCAAATCTTTGGCAAGTTCAACTGCTCGCGGGTGAGAATCGGCATGCATAACGCATAGATAGCCTTCCTCTCCCGGAGCAATTTGTTCGATGACTAATTCTGTCAGGCGAGAAACTGCCCGATTATGGGTTCGTTCGCGTTCGAATTGATCCACTATGCCATTGTTAATAGTAAGGATTGGTTTAATTTGCAGCATCGAGCCAATCAGTGCCGAAGCGCCGCCTATTCGTCCACCCTTGGCTAAATATTCAAGTGTAGCGACCAAAAAATAAACTTTACAGTGCGGAATCATCCCGTTGATCTTTGCTTCGATTGTATCGACACTCTCTCCTGTTGATGCCCATTGAGCAGCTAATTCGACCATAGTAGCCAGTGGGCTGGCAATCGTCCGGGTATCGATTACTCTGATGTCGCAATTAGGGAAATCTTGGGCTGCTATTACTGCGGAGCGGACTGTTCCACTCAATTCTGATGAAGGATGGATGCACAGAACCGATTCACCGTCCGATGTAAATTTCTTGAAGTGTTCGACAAATAACTCGGGAGGTGGCGCCGCAGTTTTGGGCAGTTCGGGTGAATTTCTCAATCGTTCCATAAAAGATTGATTATCAATATTGATCCCTTCATAATATGATTCTTCCCCAAAAATAATTATCTGAGGGATAACCGGGATGCTGTATTTTAAGGCAACTTCGTTTTTGAGACCAGCAGTAGTATCTGTTATGATTTTTACCATGATGACTTTTCCATTCATTGAGATTTTATTGTCTTGAAATGAATTGTATTAAATTGTCATACATTATAATGAATGATGAAAATTAACGGAACAAAATTTATTGAATCCGGAGTACAAGAAAACAAGTGGATTGATATTAAAAACAATTCACCTCATAAAAAGTTACGATTATGGTCATAAATTATCCGGTTTGAAAATAATTTATGAAGTGCCATTTAAAAGGTCATTTATTTGATACAAACGCAAATTTCGATCAATATTCTGGACATTCAGAGTAGGTCTCTTTAATTACATCCCACAATAAATCTCCATCGATATATCCTTCGGAATCGACGAGTGCTCCGTAATCTCCTTCAATGATATCCCATGCGCCCATTTCTTCTAAGGCGTATATGGTAACAAACCAAGCTTCGTATTCTTTTTGAATACTGCAATCGTCACAGCGATATCCTGTTTGCAGATGTTGATAGGCATGGGTTAATTCATGAGCGATGGACGCGGCTACCTCAACCCAGGTATCTTCATTCCATTTTTGACGATTCACTAAAACCTTTCCGGGTGGCCTTTCCCCTTGTTCGTTAATATCGCAGGAGGTAAGACTATAACTGTAGGCAGCATCGGTGTTATCACTCAGGTCATCTGACATGCGAATTTCGATTTGAAACGAAGTGACCAAGTCTGCCAGCCGCCATAACAATTCATTGTTGGAGTTAGCCAACATTTCCCAGGCTTTCATTAAATCGGGGTCGACAAGTTCCTCAATCGAAAGGGTTGTGTTTTCGGATGGAACCACGGGAGCGACGGCTATTACTTCAAAATCAGCGCTTCTTGCTAGTTGATCATCGACGTATAAATTCCATGTATATAGACCTGCGTCTAATCCATCTTCTTCGACAAAAGCCACCGAAGATACGCCATCTCCTTCGGCATCATTCCAGGTGTCATCTTTTTGGACTAGCACCTCGCCATTCAACAGCCATTCCCGGCTCCATGGTTGACCCGTAATCATATTTAAGTAAACAAAACTGGCATAAACTTCGGTGATTCCCTCGGTAAATTGTAATGAGACATTGATCGGAATACCATT
>JBDKUB010000559.1:0-4589 GCA_039679915.1 Anaerolineaceae bacterium | reverse complement strand
TAGATTTGGATATGTATTGTTTGATTATGAGCGATGAAATTGAGCAGAAATTTTGTGCATCCCGAAAATCTCGTTTATCCTGTTTTTTTAACAGGATAAAACGGATGAGCAGGATAAAAGATTTTAGATATGGAATAATAAAAATATCCTGTACATCCTGAACATCCTGTCAATCCTGATAAAAAACAGGATACACTAGATAAGCAGGATGGGTAGGATAAAGCGATTTTAGATATGGAATAATAAAAACATCCTGTACATCCTGAACATCCTGTCTATCCTGATAAATATAACAGGATACACAAGATAAGCAAGATGGGCAGGATAAAGCGATTTTAGAAATGGAATAATAAAAACATCCTATGCATCCTGCACATCCTTTTTTCTTCCTTACTCTCACCACATGATAAAATCATAATATAAAATAACCACCAAGATTATGGCGGAGGGAGATATTTTGGAGAATCTGCTCGAGGTGAAAAACTTGACCACCCGTTTTCACACCCAAGATTCAACCGTTTATGCGGTGAACAATATCTCATTTTCGGTAAAAAAAGGTGAGATGCTGGGTATTGTCGGTGAAAGCGGCTGCGGTAAGAGCGTTACCATGCTTTCCATAATGCGCTTGATCCCACAACCACCGGGAAAAATCGAATCGGGTGAAGTGATTTTCGAAGGCAGAGATTTGCTCAAGCTCAATAGCGAACAGATGCGCTTATTGCGCGGACAAGATATTGCGATGATCTTTCAGGATCCAATGACATCACTCAACCCGGTATTGACGGTCGGCATGCAGATTACCGAAGCTCTTTGCACCCATATGAATATGACCACCTCTCAGGCGCAAGCTCGGGCAATTGAGTTGTTGGACCTGGTGGGAATGTCACGTCCTGCTGAGCAATTACAATGTTACCCTCACCAATTTTCAGGCGGTATGCGTCAGCGGGCGATGATCGCTATGGCGCTGGCTTGTGAGCCGAAACTGCTAATCGCTGATGAGCCGACCACTGCTTTGGATGTGACGATCCAAGCCCAGATCATCGACTTAATCAAACACCTGCAGGAAAAATTCGGCATGGCGGTGATTTGGATCACCCACGACCTGGGGGTAGTGGCACGCCTGGCAAAGCGGGTTATCGTGATGTACGCTGGCTATATCGTCGAAGATGCTTCGGTCAAAGAGATATACCATACCCCGCGCCATCCCTATACTTTAGGATTACTAGGCTCCTTGCCCCGCCTTGATGACCTGACAGAAAAGCGCTTGACCTCGATTCCCGGTCAACCTCCGGATCAAAGCGAGATGTTTAATAGATGTCCCTTCGCTCCACGTTGCCGGTTTGTAATCGAACGCTGCCGGTATGAAAATCCGGCATTACAAGCCGTGACCCCATCTCACCAGGTGGCATGCTGGTGTTGGGAACAAACACAAGGATAAAACACCGTGTCCGATAATCCGCCTCCTGAAATCCTGGTGCAAGTTGACAATCTTAAAGTATATTTCCCAATCATGAAAGGTGTCTTCCAACGTAAAACTGGCGATATCAAAGCTGTGGACGGGGTCAGTTTCGAGATATTCCGTGGTGAAACACTGGGACTGGTAGGTGAGAGCGGCTGTGGAAAGACCACCACCGGTCGAGCGATTTTACAAATATGCCGTCCAACGCAAGGGAAAGTTTTCCTCGAAGGGAAAGAGTTGACCGCTCTAAAAAAACGAGAGTTGCAGCCCATGCGACGGCGTATGCAGATGATTTTTCAGGACCCATATTCGTCGCTAAACCCTCGCTTGACTGTCGGGCAGATTGTCAGTGAACCGTTGGAAATTCATCACCTGGCGACGGGTAAAGAAAAGCATGAGCGCGTAGCTGAATTATTCAAGTTGGTTGGGTTGTTGCCGGATTTGATGTACCGCTACCCGCACGAATTTTCCGGGGGGCAGCGCCAACGGATTGGGTTGGCACGGGCTTTGGCACTCGAACCTGAGTTCATTATCTGTGATGAACCGATTGCCGCCCTAGATGTGTCGATTCAAGCCCAGGTAATCAACCTGTTCTATGATTTGCAGGAGCGTTTGAACCTCACCTATCTCTTCATCGCCCATGACATAAGCATGGTGCGTCATATGAGCGACCGCATTGCGGTCATGTATCTAGGGAAGATCGTCGAGCTGACCGAAAGTAACGAGCTTTATAATATACCCTTACACCCTTATACTCAGGCGTTGCTCTCGGCAGTGCCCATTCCCGATCCAGATTTGGAAGCGACGCGCCATCGTATTCTATTGAAGGGGGATATTCCCAGCCCGGCGAACCCACCCAAGGGTTGTAATTTTCACACCCGCTGCCAAAAGGCGCAGGATATTTGTAAAGTGAAGGAGCCGGAGTTTAGGGAGGTCAAAGCCGGCCATCGGGTAGCGTGTCATTTGGTTGAGGATGGGATGTAAGTTTTTGGTCAACTTATTCTCTTCAAATTCTAAGAACAAAATTGATATTGGTCAGAAGACTTAGGGATATAACAACCAACAAGCTGCTTGATGGCTTTCGCCGACCTGCACATAATCGGGGTCTTCTTGCCGGCATCTATCCATCACCGAAGGGCAACGAGGGTGAAAGCGGCAGCCGTTGGGTACGTCAGCCGCATTGGGTGTTTCACCCTGTAAGATCACCCGCTCCCGGCGCAGGCGTGGATTGGGCACCGGTACCACCGAAAGAAGGGCTTTAGTGTAGGGATGTCGGGGGTTGGTCAACACCTCTTTCACCGGACCGCTTTCCACAATCCGCCCCAGGTACATCACTGCCAGTCGGTCGGCAAAGAAACCTACCGTTCCCAAATCGTGGGTGATAAAGACAATACTTACCCCTCTTCTCTTGCGTAAATCATGTAATAAATTCAATATCTCAGCTCGGATAGATACATCTAACATCGAGACCGGTTCGTCGGCGATCAATAATTCGGGCTGCAGCACCATGGCTGCCGCTATGACTACCCGCTGACGCTGCCCACCGGAAAGTTCGTGGGGATAGCGCATACAGTAATCATCTGCCGGGCGTAAGCCGGCTTCTTCCAGGGCTGTCTTGACTCGTTCCACCCTTTCTGAGCGGTTGCGCACCATGCCGTGAACGACCAGAGGCTCGGCAACAATCTCATAGATTGTAGAGCGTGGGTTGAGCGATTCATATGGGTCCTGGAATATCATCTGCGCTTGCTGGCGCAGACGTTTCAGTGCAATACGCGGCAATGTTTTGTGTTCACGGCTGCCGATTTCGGATGTTTCCAGGGGAGCTAATCCAGCCCGCAGACGGCGTTCCTGTGCACCTATACATTCTCCATGAAAAAGAATCTCACCGTCGGTTTGTTCTTCAAGACCAATCAGTGTGCGGGCAATGGTAGTCTTACCACATCCCGATTCGCCCACAATTGCCAATACCTCACCTCTTGCTAATGAAAACGAAACACCATCCACGGCTTTTACATATTTTGCCGGTTTGCGGCGTAGCATATCAATCATCGATTGGCGGATGGGAAAATATTTATACAAGTTTTGTACTTCGAGCAAGTTGTTGGAGTTCATGAGAAAAGAGCCTCCGTTCCCTGGCACAAATGACAGGATGCATAGTGTGCCGGCTCCGTTTCTAGAAGAGGTGGTGTAAATTGGGCACATTTTTCGATTTTTACATGACAGCGTGGTTCGAAGCGACAGCCGGGCGGTAGTTGCGTCAGTCGCGGCGGAGTCCCGGGAATGGATGCCAGCGTATCTCCGGGACGATTCAAATCCGGAAACGAAGCCAATAAACGTTGAGTATAGGGATGCTTTGGGCGATTATATATATCATCGGCAGAGCCATATTCTGCAACTTTTCCGCCATACATCACCACGACCGTATCGCACACTTCCGCCACAACGCCCAGGTCATGAGTCACCAGAACGATGGCAAGTTTGAGGCGCTGCTGGATTTCTTTGAGTAATTCGAGCACCTGAGCTTGCACCATCACGTCCAAGGCAGTAGTAGGCTCATCGGCAAACAAAAGGGATGGTTTGCATGCCAATGCCATCGCGATCATGGCTCGTTGACGCATACCACCCGAATATTGGTGAGGATATTGATTGCGACGGGAGTGAGGGATGCCAACCAAATCCAGCAGTTCATCCACCCGCGCATTAGCCTCTTCAGGTTCCATTAATTTATGGAGTAGGATTGGTTCGCAGATCTGATCTCCAACGGTTATGACTGGGTTTAGAGCATTCATTGCGCTCTGAAAAATTATTGCCATTTCCTTCCAACGGTAGCCGCGCATCTGACGTTCGGGCAAACTCAATAAATTATTATTTTTGAACACAATGCTTCCGTTAGTTATTCGTCCATTGGAGGGCAATAAGCGCATCACTGACATGAGCGTGGTGGTCTTCCCACAGCCCGATTCGCCCACCAGCCCGATGGTTTGACCTGGATGTACATCAAAAGAAACATCTTCCAAGGCGCGTGCCACCTTGCCTTCCGGTAAAATGAATTCGGTGTTCAAATGACGGACGCTTAGTATGGGTTGTTCACTCATTGGGCAGCCTCCGTTTTACTCTCGGTAACATATTC
>JBDKUB010000276.1:0-1943 GCA_039679915.1 Anaerolineaceae bacterium | reverse complement strand
ACACACCCATTAAGGGCAACGAAAACTCGCAAGAGGTAAAAAATCAGTCTGATTTCCAAATGGGTGAGGTAACTCCCTTACCTGTTAAAATCACCGATGAGCCTAATAAAATATGCTCCCCTTTAACGTCGGTCCCGTTAGAAGAATTGCCTACCGTCGTTTCCGACCCCTATCGTCCTCCACTGCCGGGAAAAGATGATCGCCACCAGGGAGTGGATTTTGCATTTTACCGGCGTTATGGTTTAGCTTCTATTGCCGGTGAGATCGTCCAGGCGGTGTTCGAGGGAAAGGTAGCAGGGATTGTGGAAAATAAATATCCCTATGGGAATGCTTTGATCATCGAAACGCCCTTCGATAAGATTTCTCAGACATCGAGACAAACATTAGGTTTGCAAAAGGATCAATCCATTTATACCTTGTATGGGCATCTAGATCATATTTCGATCAAAGAGATAGCTCAAGAAATTGAAGCATGTCAAGCGCTCGGTTTGGTGGGGAAAACCGGCAATGCGGGGGTCGAGCATTTACATTTAGAAATGAGAATTGGATTTGCCGGGGAGATTCTGCCTTCAATGTCTTATTACGTAAAAGGAGCAACCCCAGCCGAAAGGGAAGCTTATTTACGCTGGCGGATAAGTAATGAATTCGTGCATTTCAATCCCATGCTATTACTTGACACTACCCCATAATTTTGCTATGCTATAACTACCGACCGTTCGGTAGGGAAAATTAATGACGCGGGAAGATATTTTAGATGCGGCTGCTCATATCTTTAGCCAAAAGGGATTTCATGCGACGTCGATGCAGGATATTGCTGACGCTGTGAGTCTACAAAAGAGCAGCCTGTATCATCATATATCTTCGAAACAAGAAATTTTACTGGCGTTATTAGATAAAGCACTGGATTTATTAATCGAACGAATCGGTGATGTAGTCATACAGCCACTTACACCCGATCAAAAATTGCGTTTGAGTATGATTACATATTTAGAGACATTGCTCGAGCGAAAAGACTTGGCGGCTATACTGCTTTTGGAACATCGCTCACTAGACAGCAATTTGCGTGCTCGCCATACCCCCAGGCGAGATCGCCTGGAGATGCTCTGGAAGGACATGATCAGCGAAGGAATCGAACAGCAAGTATTCAATTATAATGACCCCGGATTTGTTACCCGCTCTATATTGGGCATGCTCAATTGGACGATTACCTGGTACCGCCCTGATGGCCCTTTAGACCCGACTTCGATTGCAGAAGGATATGCCGACCTGATTATGTCAGGAATTATCCGTAAAAATTCATCATCATGAACAATATGTCTGATCAAAAATCAATAAATTATTACGAAACAAACCAAGGCGCTAAAATTTTTCAAATCCCGATTCAATGTTTTCCGGGATTGAAAGGCTGGGTCTATCTCGTGTTGGTAGAAGATGACCATGAGAAATATCGTGTTTTGATCGATACCGGGTCAGGATACGGTGAGGCAAACCAAGATTTGGAAAATGGTTTGCAGATTGCCTCCGATATGTGCGGCGAAGAAATCAATTTATCTTCGCTTACCCATATCTTGATTACCCACGGGCATATCGATCATTTTGGTGGTTTGTTCTACATTCGTCCAAATACACCTGCTAAAGTTGGCATCCACGAATTGGATTTACGCAACCTTACCAATTACGAAGAACGGTTAACAATAATTTCGAGTCGATTGAACCAATTCTTGATCGAAGCGGGAATCAAACCGGAACGTCGCCAACAATTAATCGAGATGTACAGATTTCCGAAGAGCCTTCATCAATCTATCAAGGTGGATTTTTCTTTCGAAGCCAATGGAATGCAACTAGGTCCTTTTAAAATGATGCATGTACCCGGCCATTGCGCCGGGCAGGTCGTCATTCAGCTTCATGATATTTTATTCAGTGGGGACCACATTTTGGAAAGG
>JBDKUB010000254.1:0-5762 GCA_039679915.1 Anaerolineaceae bacterium | reverse complement strand
GTATCACCACATCGGTAGGTGAGATTATTTTCGGGCATGGGATATTACGGTCACCTCATCTGAAATTTCAAGAAGCTGGGTTATTATCCCGTGATTATATATCCTATATCAGCATTTTGTTATGTTAAAAACAGCATATCAAAATTGTTAGCCTGGTTTTCAAGGATGAGGTTTTATAGAGTAAATCCATAACACCAGCGTTTTTCTTGCTGGATATATCTCGTCATGGCGAGAAGCGCTCTTTGCGACAAAGCCATCTTTCGAAGAGCTCAGGATTGCTTCGTAACCTTCGGTTACTCGCAATGACGGGATTCTCTTTCGTCATGGCGAGAAGCGCTCTTTGCGACGAAGCCATCTTTCGAAGAGCTCGAGATTGTTTCATAACCTTCGGTTACTCGTAATGACGGGATTCTCTTTTGTCATGGCGAGAAGCGCTCTTTGCGACGAAGCCATCTTTCGAAGAGCTCAGGATTGCTTCGTAACCTTCGGTTACTCGCAATGACGGGATTGCATGTCATTGGTGGTAAATACATGGCGCAACAAAATTGAAATCGTAGTAACGGCTTCAGTCGTTATTACCCTGATTCCCCAGCTAGTCCCTCACCTCTTGTCTGCCTTGTTGTGCCATGCTATACTATTATTCTAATAGGATAAAAATTATCGCATCTAGTATTCATTAAGGTATTGATTTTGTTAAGGAAGTTCTATGTCTCTCAAAACCAAACTCGAAGACGATATGAAAGAAGCTTTGCGCCGAAAAGACGACTTGCGGAAAAACACCCTGCGCATGGCGTTATCATCCATCCGGCTGGTAGAAATCGATAAAGCCACTCCAATGGATGACGCTGGTGTGATGGCAATTTTACAAAAAGAAATCAAATCTCGCCACGAGACGATTGCGGACGCCGAGAAAGCCAACCGCCCCGATCTGATCGAACAGGCTCATAAAGAAATTGCCATTTTGGAAGGGTATCTGCCTAAAGCTTTGACGGCTGCAGAATTGGAGGCTATTGCCCGCCAAGCCATAGCCGATTCGGGCGCCAATTCGATTGCTCAATTAGGTCAGGTTATGAAAATTCTTATGCCGCGTATACAAGGTAAGGCAACCGGCGAGCAAGCCAGCCAAGCGGTACGAAAACTTCTGCAAGGATAACTATATTCTCAAACTAGACTTTATCGTTTTGCTTGCAGAAATAAGTAAGTAATTGGTTATTATGACAGATCAGACTAAATGGAAACAGCCTACCAGAAGCAGGTTTTATTACCTGCTGCTTTTGGTTTGTGTTTATATCCTAACCTTGGCTGCTTTAGCCATGCCAGCCTTGACTTCTTTGACGGCTTCCGGTTTACAAGTGGGGCAGGTGGCTACACAGGATATACGCGCGGAGCGTACCATTACATACGAGAGTGAAGTAAGAACAGACCAGCAGAAGGAACTCGCTGCCCGTTCAGTATCTCCCATTTACACCACACCAGACACCAGTATCGCCCGAACACAGTTGGAGCGTTTGCAATCGGCATTGGCTTATATATCTGCCGTTCGCGCTGATACTCTAGCCACCCCCGAGCAAAAATTAGCCGATCTGAAAGCTATGGAAGATGTTTATCTTTCTGAAGATGACTTGATTGCGCTGCTCGAATTGAGCGATACTCAATGGCAAGCGGTACAGCAAGAAGCTATTGTGGTGCTAGAACAAGTGATGCGCACCACTATTCGAGAAGACCGCATTAGCGATGTCCGCCGCGGATTACCAGCCCTGGTAAGCTTATCGCTTTCTCAAGAACAAGCAACCATTGTAGCGAAATTGGTCTCGAATTTTGTTGCGCCCAACAGTTTTTACAGCGATGAGTTAACTGAGGCAGCCCGCCAGGAAGCCCGCCAGGCGGTAGCGCCGGTGAAAGTCACCATTCAAGCAGGTGAACTTGTTGTGCAGAGTGGGCGGGTAATCACCGAGGCTGAGTTGGAGGCTTTGCAACAATTGGGTTTGGCGCAGCCGCAATATTCCTGGAAAGACTTAGTAGCTGCCGCAGCAGTCGATGCTTTGGCAATCGGTTTTATCGTTCTCTTTTTTATCTATCGTAAAACACTCTTACAACAAACCCGAAACCTAGGCATCATCGCTTTCCTCTTTTTGCTATTCCTTGCTTCTGCTCGTTTGCTGATTGATGAGAGTGGTCTGGTACCCTATTTATTCCCCATTGCGGCTTATGCTATGACTGTAGCGGTGTTTTTCGGCGGCGAATTAGCCATGATTTCATCTCTCCCGCTGGCTATATTGGTAACTTATGGTTTTGCCGATGCCTTTATCCTCACCATCTATTATGCTTTTGGAAGTATGATTGGCGTTTTCGTACTCAACCGCGCCCGGCGGGTCACTTCTTTCTTTTGGGCAGGTGCCGCAGTAGCAATCTGTGGGGTCATTGTTCTATTGGCTTACCAGTTTCCTGCTGAAGAAACGACTTTATTTAGTGCCATTTCCTTGACCGCTGCAAGCCTGGTGAATGGTATTGCTTCTGCCAGCTTGACCATTCTGTTGCAGTTTTTGCTGGCGCAATCTTTGGGCATCACCACAGCCTTACAGCTTTTGGAAATCTCCCGACCCGATCACCCCTTGTTGCAATTCATCTTACACAATGCCCCGGGCACATATCAGCACAGCCTGCAGGTGGCAAATATGGCGGAACAAGCTGCTGAGTTGATTGGCGCAGATCCCCTATTGACTCGGGTTGGCGCGCTTTATCATGACGCAGGTAAAGCACTCAATCCTTATTTTTTCATCGAAAATCAACATCCCGGCAACTTGAATCCCCATGATGACTTAGATTTCATTACTAGCGCCCGTACTATTATCCATCACGTGACCGATGGGGTGGAATTAGCCCAGAAGTATCGTCTACCAAGCCGTATTATCGATTTCATCCGCGAGCATCATGGTACATTGACGACTTCATATCAGTATGTCAATGCAGTGAAAGCAGCCGGAGGGGATGAAAGCAAAGTGGATATCGATCAATTCCGCTATCCTGGACCTCGACCGCAATCACGAGAAACAGCTATCTTGATGCTGGCAGATGGTTGCGAGGCAGTGGTGCGGGCTGGAAATCCACAAACGGAAGGTGAAATGCGCAAGCTTATCAAAGAGATGGTGGATAAGCGGGTAGCAATGCGCCAACTTGATGATACCCCTCTCACCTTACGCGATTTGAACACCATTGTCGATGTGTTTACTGCTCACTTGCGTGGTATTTATCATCCACGTATCGAATATCCTCAGCTCGAGAAAGCCATCCCCGTCTATGGCAATCCAACGCCAACCGCGCCAGCTCGTAAAAAAGAAGCAGTTGAGCAAGCCGTTTCCACGCCAACTGATTCTTCTTCCAATTCCTAATTTCTAGGCTATGATTCACATCCGAATAGACGAAACCCTTCCTGAGCTTGAAATCGATTTCCAGCAAGGAATACTGATATCCGCAGCCGAAGCGGTTCTGCGATTTGCGAATGCCTCACCTTCCGCTGATTTGAGTATAGTCATCACCTCCCATGAGCAAATCCGTCATTTGAACCGCCAATATCTGTGTGTCGATGCAGTTACCGATGTGCTTTCATTTCCAGCCGAAGAAATCGATCCCGAAACCGGAAATCTATATCTGGGCGATGTCCTGATCGCTTACCCCTATGTCAAGGAGCAAGCCAAAGCGGCTGGGCATCCACCAGAAGAGGAGCTGCAATTATTAGTAGTACATGGCGTTTTGCACTTACTCGGTTACGATCATGCTGATGACGAGGACCGAACGCAGATGTGGGAAGCACAGGCTCAGGTTTTTCAGAGATTGAGGTTACCCAATGACATCCTCCCCAAATAGGGGTCCTTTGACGGAATTTTTCCGGTCGCGCCGGCAGTCTTTTCGTTATGCATTTGCCGGCTGGCGGTTTGTCGTTCACACTCAACCCAATGCCTGGATTCATGCTTTGGTGAGTATTGCAGTAATCCTGCTGGCACTATGGTTGAAACTCACCTGGCAGGGTTGGGTGTTCATCATCCTGGCTATGGCCATGGTATGGATTGCTGAATTTTTCAATACGGCATTGGAAGCGGTGGTGGATCTTGCCAGCCATCATGAGCAAAATGAGCTGGCACGAATTGGGAAAGACGTGGGTGCAGCCGCGGTATTGATGGCAGCACTGGCTTCGGTTTTGATTGGGTTGTTTGTGCTTGGTCCCCCCTTGTGGGCGCGGATTCACGCCTGGTTTAATTAGTGGTTGTTCCTCAAGCTGACATTTATATTTCTAAGGTGAGGCAAAAATGAGTGCAACATCTTTTCGATTCGGAACGGTGGGTTCACCGACTTCTACCCCCAAAAAGCCGGGAGGCAGTGTGGGCGCGGTAATTCAAATTGCCGAATTAGGTCTTAATGCGCTGGAGTTAGGTTGGGTGAGATCGGTACGAGTTAGCGAGGCTTCTTGTGCCGAAATCAGAGCGGCTGCACTCGTAAAAGATGTGGCTATTAGCGTACATGCCCCCTACTATATCAATTTGAACGCAAACGATGAAGAATGGCCAAAATCGCGTCAGCGATTGATGGATGCTGCTCATTATGGCAATCTGGCAGGTGCCACGGATATTGTTTTCCACCCCGGTTCATATTTCGGCCAACCGGCAGAAGCAGTGCTTCCATTGGCAATTCGGCGATTGGAAGGGTGCGTCAGAGAACTAGAGTCAGCCGGAAATCCGGTCACCTTGCGTCCAGAGGTTATGGGGAAATCTGCTATGCTGGGCTCCTTCGAAGATACCCTGGCAATGAGTCGGGCAGTGCCTGGGGTGTTCCCCTGCCTCGATTTTGCCCATATGCATGCCCGTCCCGGCGACGGGAGTATGAATTCCCTGGAGGAGTGGCGCCGAATATTAGACACTTACGGAGAAGCTTTAGGCGCTGATGCCTTGCAGCGGATGCATATCCATATGTCTGGAATTCATTATTCCGAAAAAGGGGAGCGTGAGCATATTCCGCTTCAAGAAGCTGATCTCGACTTGGATGCCATCCTGAAGACGCTCAAAGAATTCGAGTGCGCTGGCAGAATCATGTGCGAAAGCCCTGAGGCTGTTTTGGATGATGACGCCAAATTGATCCAGCAAAGGTGGAATTCATTAATCCAATAATGATAACCATCCGGCGGCTTGACCTCGCCGGCGGGGATTTATAATCTCAATCTACCGCTTTGGTATTATCTTACTGATTTTTTACTTGCTTGAATGTAATGAAGATCAAATTCCGGTCACAACTGGCGTAGGTATCGAAATATACCCTGGGAGACATGGGTAATCCGGCTTGGTCGAGAAGCTGCACCCATAAGCTGTTGGTAGAATCGACCGGGGTGGTACTTAGCACGATTTCGTAGCCGGCTTCACCATATTGACGAGCAGTGCCGGTGAGGCTGGTGACCTCTTTACGCACGCCAGCAAGCTCGCCGCCAAGATGGATGATGACGCCGGTCGAGACCGGTGCCCCGCTGAGATCAAGCACTTGACCAGCCACTCCCATCCAATTACAACCCCCCTCGGGGTGAAATGCAACACTAGAAATAGCTACCGGGCTGCCGGCATTCAAGGCATAGGACATGGAATCAGCCGGGAGATTGGTAGGTGATGGCGAGGCAGTAAACAACGGAAACGGCGTTGCAGTAGGTTGTTCGGGAAGTGGTGTGCTTGTCAACGTGGCTGTGCTGCTGGGCAGCGGAGTCCAGGTAGGGGGCAGCACATTGA
>JBDKUB010000213.1:0-6370 GCA_039679915.1 Anaerolineaceae bacterium | reverse complement strand
AAGAAATCTCGATTTTCTTTCAGGAAGCGTCGTTTTTCCAGAATTGTTCCCTGAGGGAGAGGCGGAAAGCCATCCACTATAACTCTAAGTGGCTCTCCCGCGGCGTGAGCATCGATGGTTTTTATACGCATCCAATTTGCCGATGGCGTCCATTCAAGCTTCATACAGATTGATGGTCTCCAAAAAGATGATATCGTTACATCAGCTTATAGAATTGAACAAAACCTAATCTTAAATGCACTGCGGCAGTGAAGTAAATGAATTCAAATAATCTTAACAGATAAAAGGACAATTTGAAATCGAAAAACCTTTTACCCTATATTATTATCGACCACTACCC
Source organism: Anaerolineaceae bacterium (assembly GCA_039679915.1). Classification (GTDB taxonomy): domain Bacteria; phylum Chloroflexota; class Anaerolineae; order Anaerolineales; family UBA4823; genus JAAZNS01. The sequence continues at coordinate 6,030 of JBDKUB010000213.1, read as the reverse complement.
TCCTTTCCAAGTTAAGTCATTCCTTTCTATTCAATAAGCCCTATCATAAACCTAACTTAACACCGCATTCATCCTAACGAAATAAACCCCCAATTATTACCTAGAAGGAAATATTTAACTGTACAAATTTTTACACAGATGAAAGAATCTGTCAATTGAAAGATGTCATTTATTATCACAAAAAAATTCATTTTTACCGTTTATTTTTTTGGAGGATGTTGTTTGGCAGTAGGATAATGTCTCATATAGTGGTGTAAAAATGAGTTGACAAAATAGTCATCGTGTGCTTTCTTGAAGGTTGTGCAAAATAAACCAAGAAAGGAAAAACACAATGCCCAATGTAACTATATCACTTCAAGAATACCTGCGCAAGCCGGGAGTGGATCAAGATAAAAACTTTCTTCAAGAAAGTGTACAGATTATAAGTTAAATGATAATGAAGTTTTAAGTCTGGTGTTCTTATGGTCGTTGGTTCAGCGGGGGTTGACTGAGGTGCAATTGGTCATCAGCGATGCCCATGAAGGCTTGAAAGCTGCTATTGCTCAGGTATTGAGCGGAGCGAGTTGGCAGCGATGTAGGGTCCATTTTATGCGAAACCTGTTGTGTCATGTTCCGCGTGGCGATCAAGCGATGGTGGCAGCCGCTTTGAGAACCATTTTTGCCCAGCCAAGCCAAGAGGCAGCCAGGAGACAATTGCGAGCTGTCTATGAAGCAATGGTGACCCGCTGGCCTAAAGCTGCCGATGTGCTGATCGATGCGAAAAACGATATCTTGGCTTACATGATATTTCCCCAGGAACACTGGAAGCGGATCTATTCTAATAACATTCTGGAACGGCTCAATAAGGAAGTCAAGCGTAGAACCAATGTTGTGGGTGTATTTCCGGATGAACCTTCCGTAATCCGCTTGGTAGGCGCCATCCTTCAAGAACAAGCGGATGATTGGCAAGTAGCAAAACGATACTTTAGTTTGGAGTCTATGAAGAAATTGTATGAACCTCAACGTCTGATCATGGCTGAGATGGTACCATTTACACTAGCTCCTGTTCATTGCCATTTTTAAAACATTCCTTAAAGAAAGTATGCGGTGAATTTACGCCATTGACAAAGACGTGAACCATTTATATTGGATGGTATAATATTTTTTTCACCCCACATTAATATTTTCAAATCGGAGGCCTAAAATGGATGTTAGATGTATTGGTATTCTTAGTAATCCTTATGCAGGCAGTGGTAGAGAAAGAGTATTGCAGCTCACCAAACAAGCATTCGATTGTCTGGAGCCACAAGTAAATGAAATATATGTAGGTCCAGGGGATATGGGGGAAGAAGTATGTAAAGGTAAAAAAGTAAAAGTTATAGGCCAAAATAATACAAAAACGCGAATAGATACCATCAATACCGCCAAGCAAATGGCTGAAAACGGGGTAGAACTATTTGTGATTGTGGCTGGCGATGGAACATATAATGATGCCCTAGAAGGGATGAAATCGGTAAATACCGATGTCCCTATTTTTGGTATAGCCGGAGGGCGTTTTAATGTGATTTTTCCGAAACGCGTGCATGATCCATTTGTGAGCATGCGAGGTGATTTCAAGCCTTTTTTGCTAAAAGACTTGGAAGTTGAAGATGTGCGTGGGTTAATTACCCGCATCAATAATAAGATTGTAAGCTATGGTTTCTTTTGGGTCAATATAAGCAATATCATTGCTCACACCGATGCTAATGGCGGTTTAGCAATGATCGATGCTGCACAATATATTGATGGAAAAATTGTCCCAATAACCGAAATCAAACCCGTTGCTACAGAAGACACGCAGGTTGTTGTACAGTCGAAGGTTTTGGGTGAAATAGAACTAGGAAGGGGCGCTGATGTTTTCATGCCCATCGTTGCCCATGTCGTACCTGAGCTGAACCAAATCATGGCTGGTGGTTTTGGAGCAATGGCGGAAGCTTTGGGTTTCCATGGTGTAGCCTATTGCTTCCCAGGAGCTAAATTTGCTTTCTTCCCTACCCCGGATACTTTTCCCACCACAATGCGTTCGGTAGCGTTCTTTGCCGGTGATCAAGTGCGGTTTACCAATTTGAGAGATAATTCAGTGTTATGTGTAGATTCATCTGCCATAGCACCCGTGAAATCCACTGATATCTTGACTGTCGAAGTAGTGTTGGAACTTGGTAAAAAGGCGGTTCTAAAAAGGAGCTAGAGCGAATGTCACTAAACGTTGATTTATTGTTAACCGGCGGGAAAATTTATACTGGAGTTAAGGATCCCGCACCAGTCGAAGCTATTGCCGTGAAAAGCGGACGCATATGTGCTGTCGGCAAAATCAATGAATTATGCGTGTTGAATGCTAAAAATAAAATCGATCTGAAAGATAAAATACTCATCCCAGGTTTGATCGATGCCCATAACCATCTTTCATATTATTCTCAGCTATTACTTCTTTTGGATTGCCGAACACCGTTGAATGGTGAGATAAGCGACCTGTTGAATAAAATCCAGAGCAAGGCAAAGAATACACCAGCCGGGCAATTGATACGTGGGTGGGGGTTTGCGGAATATAAAGCCAGGGAACATCGCTATCCTACCCGGGCAGAATTGGATGAAGCAGCTCCTGCCAATCCGGTTATTATTACCCATGCCTCAGGGCACTCTGCTGTAGCGAACAGTCTTATGCTTAAATTGATGAAAATCGATGCTCAAACACCTGATCCCCAGGGGGGAAAGATCGAGCGCGATCCCATAACCAACGAACCTACCGGAGTACTTCATGACGCAGCCATGTTCCAACATTCATTGGAAGCATTGATGATGGAATTTGGCACTCTTTCCCTTGAGGAACGGATTGTTATCCTCGAACGGGGTGCTGTGGAATATGCTCGTGTAGGTATAACCACAGTAGGTGATCCGGGAACTATGCCGACTCATTTTTCTGCCTATCAGGAAGCCGCTCGGAACAATCGATTGAAATGTCGGGTAGTAGCTTTCCCCTTTTATGAAACCTGCAAACCATTTTTAGATTCGGGTTTGCGCAGCGGTTTTGGTACAGATATGTTTAAGATAGGTCCAATAAAAATCATTGGGGATGGCTCTTTAAGTGGGCGGACTGCGGCGGTTTCACAACCTTATAAAAACTCGAATTCTCTCGGATTACTATATCGCGATCAAGAAATGCTGGATAAAATCGTTGCTGAATTGGATTCACTGGGTCAGCAAATCGCTATCCATGCTATTGGTGATCGAGCAGTGGAGCAGGTGTTGATATCATATGAAAAGGTCATTGGTCGGGGCAATATCAATCTTCGGAGACACCGCATGGAACATGCTGGTATTGTTAACCCAAAATTACTGCAGCAGATGAAAGAAATCGATTTGGTCATTGCCACACAGCCGCGTATGTTATATGAACAGGGTGATGGTTTTTTCCGCTCATGTGGCGATGAGCGCATTCATTGGGTTTACCCTTACAAATCATACATCGATATGGGACTCCATGTGGCTGGATCATCAGATTGCCCGGTTACTATGCCGGATCCGTTGCTCGGAATGCGAGATGGAATGCTGCGCCGTACAGAAGAAGGTCTTATACTGGCACCTGAACAAAAATTGAACATCGAGCAAGTCTTCCGGATGTTCACTCTGGAAGCAGCTTATTCGTTGTTCGATGAGGAAGATAAAGGCACCCTTGAGGAAGGCAAATTGGCCGATATGCTGGTCCTTTCAGATGATCCATTTACATTGCCACCAGAAAAATGGGAAGGACAGTTGTGTGTTGAAAAGACTATTGTAGGCGGTGAAGTGGTTTACAGCAAAGAATAAATTATTTGATTAGGAATGGGTGATATTAACAGGCGTATTTAATGTACGCCTGTTAATTTTTATGATGTTAATAGTGAGAAAAAAACCAAAAGAATATAATCGATATATTGGTAGATTTCATATTCCCCTCTTGACAGCAAAAAATAATTATTGTATCCTATATAAACTATAATCATTATAATAATAGTAGACAATTAGAGAGATTATGCGATTATCCAAACGCGGTGAATACGGTTTACGTGCCATGATTGACCTGGCTGTTCTTGCGCCCGAATCGGGCAATGGCATAATTCAGATCAAGGATATTGCGGAGCGGGAGAAAATACCTGCTAAGTTCTTGGAACAAATCCTGCTTACTCTGAAGAACGCTGGATTACTGCACAGCAAGATGGGCATTGGCGGTGGTTATTATTTGGCACGACCTGCCAATGAGATAACCCTGGGGCAGATCATCCGTATTCTTGATGGACCTCTGGCGCCAATTCGTTGTGTAAGCCAGATGGCATATGAACCGTGTGGTTGTCCCGATGAACGCACATGCGGACTCCGACTGGTAATGCTCGATGTTAGAAATGCCATTGCAGACATCTTGGATAATACTTCGCTTGCCGACGTCTCTGCCCGCGTTGAAGCCGCCCGCGCTTTTTGGGATAACCCCTCGTCGATGCCTCAACAGAGTTGATTTGATTACCTGCCTCTATCACGCCTAGAGGTTGGATCCTTTTAGATATAAAATATGACTATAGGACTAGACATTCTTGGGTTTATAACAAATATTTCACAAAGTAATAAAATTTCAGGAGGTTCACATGAATAAACCATCGAAACTTTCAATTATTGTGATTCAAATGCTGGTTCTCACAATTTTGGTCAGCGCTTGCACCTCGAATTCAACGCCTGTTTCTGCGCCCGTTGATGAAAATGCACCTCTTAAGGGGAATATCACCATTTCCGGTGCTTGGGCGCTCTACCCCATGATGACAATCTGGGCTGAGGAATACGGAAAAATCAATCCTGAGGTACAATTTGATATATCGGCGGGTGGCGCCGGCAAAGGCATGGCAGACGCTTTGGCTGGAGCGGTAGACATTGGTATGGTTTCGAGAGATATTTCTCCCGAGGAAGAAGCGAAAGGTGCCTATTGGGTAGGCGTCGTAAAAGATGCAGTTTTTCCAACGATCAGCATATCCAACCCTGTACTTGCTGATCTTGACGAAAAAGGATTGACTCAGGAAACGCTCATTAAAATCTATATCACCGGTGAAATCAAAACCTGGGGCGAAGCAGTTGGCCGACCGGAAGTCACCGATGAAATCCATGTTTACACACGCTCTGACTCTTGTGGTGCTGCTGAGACCTGGGCAAAATTTTTAGGTAATAAAAAGCAAGAAGATTTATTGGGAATCGGTGTGTATGGAGATCCCGGTTTATTGGATGCGGTAGTAAAAGACCCACTTGGCATTGGATATAACAACCTTGGTTATGCCTACGATTCAAAAACCAACAAACCTGTGGAGGGTTCGACTACAGCCCCAATCGATGCCAATAACAATGGAAAGGTTGAACCCGAAGAATTACTCGAGACCAAAGATGAAGCCTCGAAAATGGTCGCCGAAGGGAAATATCCTTCACCACCAGCCAGAATATTGAATTTGGTAACCAATGGAAAACCTACCGGATTGGTGCAATCTTTTATTTTGTGGATTCTAACCGATGGGCAAAAAATTGTAAGTGATGCCGGTTTTGTTCAATTGACAGCGGATCAATTGGAAGCGAGCCTATCCAAGGTCCGTTAAGGAAAGTTAATGAATAAATCGAAGGTATCAGGGCAGAATAACTTTCTTCAAAAATTACGCTCCTTGCTAATTATTTCGCGGGCGAGTAAGGAGCGTATTTCAAAAACACTCTTCTTATCGATTTCTGTGTTGCCAATAGTGCTGGTAGCATTACTTGTTATAGCATTATGGATACGTACACAGCCTATTCTGGAAACGCAATCGCTCTGGTCATTATTGCTCGGGCGCGCCTGGCATCCGATTAAAAAACAATTCGGATTTTTACCTTTTATCGCCGGCACCGTCTGGGTGACTGTGGTAGCTATGGTTTTATCGGTGCCAATCTGCCTCTTCAGTTCAATTTTTCTTTCTGAGTATTCCCGCTCTACCATGCGCAAGATCATGAAACCATTACTCGACTTGCTGGCAGCTA
>JBDKUB010000402.1:0-3561 GCA_039679915.1 Anaerolineaceae bacterium | reverse complement strand
GAAAAAGAGATTATTCTCGATAGGGGAAACCCATTTGAAAGTTGGCGCAGATTATTGTTTTAAATCAGATTTAAGTGATATTGGTGAATTGTCCAATTTATTGGAAAAGCCGAAAATTGATCGTGATAATGTTCTCTTTTGGTTACTAACCAGATTTTATGTGCCAGAGTTTTATTTTTTTACCTCTGAATGGTTGATAAACTTTATACAATTATTAATGAAAAGCTATATTTCCGGGAATATCTCTACGGAAACATTTCAACAATTTGATGATCCCCAGAGAATTTTTTCCCATATCTTTGAAACAGCTATTTTAGATATTCCTCGATATAGAGGTAAGGAGTTAGAAACTTCTACTTTCACATTTGAAGAAAAAATTAATGAGATTAAAAAAGTGTATAGTGGTTTACAAAGTGATTCGAAGGATGATCTTTGTTTTTCATTAATTCAAAGAAATTATGATGAAGAAATATTTTTTACCATCGGAGAAAATAACACGTTTTTATTAATTAATGGTTGGTCTCAATTAGAAGCGTGGGGAGTGTGGTCTCAAGGACGAATTGCCGATATTTTAATAAGTCTTCCAGATAATTTAGATAAAAATATTTCATTACGATGTGCTATTCGAGCATTTGTTAATGAAAATCTGCCAATGCAATCAGTTGATGTCTTAATAAACAATGAGAAAGTGGGATATTGGCGCTTTGATTATGGGTATCCGGAACCTGATACCCAGATAATTATCCACTCAGATGTATTTAATAAGGCAATTTCATATACCCATATTCGCTTTATCATATCCTCACCAAGCTCTCCGGCTTCTCTGGGAATGTCATCAGATACTCGTCAATTAGGCATTGCATTACGCTCAATTCAGTTTAATTTAATTGATTAAACAAATTCAAAAATTGAAATGGAACTCACTTAGTTTGATGACAAGAACCGCACTAATCACCGGCATCACCGGACAAGATGGCTCATATCTGGCAGAACTGCTGTTAGGTAAAGGCTACATCGTCCATGGGATTGTCATGGAAGAAGAGATGAATAATCCCCAACAGAGTTTTTTCCGAATTCAAACAATTCTGGATAAGCTCACATTGCATCAGGCAGAATTACATCATTCAGTCCAAATCAATAGAGTATTTCACCAAATAAAACTTGATGAATGTTACCATTTAGCAGCGCAAAGTTTTGTGAGCTATGCACTTGAAGATGAATCGTCGACGATTACCGCAAATGTCAACGGGACTTATTCGATATTAGCAGCTCTAAAAAAGTATGTACCAAAGTGCAAATTCTATTTTGCGGGGTCCAGTGAAATGTTTGGAAATGTGAGCTGTAGCCCGCAAGATGAATCTACGCCGTTTAATCCGCGATCTATCTATGGCGTAACGAAAGTCGCTGGTCATTTTCTCTCGAAATACTATCGACAAAATCATGAGATATTTGCCTGCAGTGGGATAGCATTTAATCACGAATCGGAGCGCAGAGGATTTGAGTTCGTAACCCGAAAAATAACATCAGGCGCCGCAAGCATTAAACTCGGCAAGATGGATAGCCTTCGACTGGGCAACATTGAAGCTAGGAGAGATTGGGGGTACGCCCCAGAATATGTAAAAGCAATGTGGTTAATGCTTCAACAAGAGACTCCAGATGATTATGTGATTGGCACAGGTGTTACTCATAGTGTGAAAGAATTTTTAGAAATCGCTTTTGGCGTATTAGATCTTGATTGGCAAAAACATGTCATAATCGATGAAACTCTCTATCGGCCTAATGAGGCAATCGAGTTGAAAGCAAATCCTCAAAAAGCTAAAGAAAAATTACATTGGCAAAATGAAGTTGGATTTGATACTCTAATCAGAAAAATGGTTTTGGCTGATTATGATAGGATAAAAAATTCATCCTAATTGGAGCAAATCGTATTCTCATCATTATACGACCCCCTCCACCAAGCCTCGGGAGCGTCCCACCACTTGCGCTGCTCCCGAGGCTTGTTTCTCTTTTCTATTGCTGTGCAATCCTCACAGCATCCCCAACAACTCCTCGTATTCCTCATCTTTCATTGTGAACCAGTTTTCGGGCTGCGGGAATGACTTATCCGTCACTTCTTTTACATAATCCTTGAGCCCGTTGAGGATGACTTCGCCGGCGTTGCCGAAGACCTTTGCCATGCGCGGTTTGAACCTCGGGTACAGACCAAACATATCGTGGTAGATCAAAAGCTGACCGTGGGCGTACGGTCCCGAACCCAGGCTCATGATGATACAATTCTCCGCCCGCTCCGTGATGAGCTTGCAAACCCGGTCGGGCACCATTTCCAGCAGAATAGCAAACGCACCGGCTTGTTCCAGCCCCTTGGCGTCATCGATGATTTTCTTTGCCTGCTTGGCAGCCTTCCCCTGGACTTTGTAGCCGCCCAAGGAAGATGCGCTTTGGGGGGTCAAACCCAAGTGTCCCATAGCCGGGATACCGGCGCTGACAATCCCATTGATGCGGTCTGCCATCTCGATGCCCCCCTCGAGCTTGATGGCGTCGCAGGCGGCTTCCGCCATAAACCGGCCCGCGTTGCGGATAGCGGTCTCGACGCTAGGCTGGTAGCTCATATAGGGCATATCGCCGACCACGAAGACAGTGGGTGCGCCACGGCGGACAGCCGCGGAATGGCGGATCATATCATCCATGGTAGCCGGCAGCGTGGTCTCATAGCCGAGCATCGTCATCGCCAGGCTGTCGCCGACCAAAATCATATCCAGACCCGCTTCTTCCTGCAGGTAAGCCGTGGGGTAATCGTAACAAGTCAGCCAAGTGATGGGTTCATTATTTTGGACTTTATTGAACAAATAAGGTAAGGTCACTTTCTTTCTATCTGTCATAGGAATCCTCCAATTTCAACGGTCGTATGATTGTTTATTTTTCTATTATATGTCATATTTACTGCATTGGATGATGCATGTGAAAACTCGATAATAATCTCATCGAAAGGGAGGCACTTTCTCTCATTCCACCGTCACACTCTTAGCCAGGTTGCGCGGCTGGTCGACATCCAAGCCGCGCCGGGCAGCAATATGATAGGCGAGCAATTGCAGCGGGATGACCGCGGTCACCGGCGAAAGCAGCCAGGGTGTATCCGGCAGCCAGATGACATGCTCGGCAATCTCGGGCAGGCGCTCATCACCATCGGTTGCCAGGGCAATCACAATCCCGCCCCGCGCTTTGGCTTGTTCCACCTGACTGAGCATCTTTTCGTACCATGGATCGTGCGGAGCAATCGCAATGACCGGCATATGGCGATCGATGAGGGCGATCGGTCCATGTTTCATCTCGCCGGCTGGGTAACCTTCAGCGTGAATGTAGGATATCTCCTTGAGTTTCAAAGCCCCTTCATAGGCGGTGGGCATATTCACCCCTCTTCCCAGGTAGATACAATGGCTGGTATTAAGCAAAGCCTCGGCGATATTTTCGATTTGAGCCTCCCGCCCCAAACACTGTCCAACCAAATCGGGGATCAAGCGCAGGTCGGCAATCAATTTTTGCCGGTCAGAGGGTTCCAGCGTG
>JBDKUB010000436.1:0-4020 GCA_039679915.1 Anaerolineaceae bacterium | reverse complement strand
TCCCCTGCCTGAAAGCACCATGAAAGCCATCGATGAACTCTACAACCAAAAAGTACGACCTCATGTTCACCATTATTGGTGAGTGTGTACACTAATAAAGAAAAAGACCTTTAGGGCTTATGGTGCTCTAATGGTTTTTGTTTTATACCTCATCTTACTAAATTTTTATTCAAAAACTCATACCAGTCATATCCATTCAGAACAACAGCCTTCGTTCTCCCATTTATCTCATGCGGGTCAGCCTGGGTATGGTTCAAATCATAATGAATTGGTAGGATATATCGAGCCGAGAAACTATTTGCCATGTCCACAAGCGTATTTTTATAACTTTCGGACCGGACAGGAGACTCACGCCAGGGAAGGCAAAGCAAGTCTGGCTTTTCCGCAAGAGGCGCTTCATTGGCATCCCCGATATGAAGCAACGTGATTTCATCTTCGATGAGGAAGGAAAGCGGAGTTCCGCCCGGATCTGGCAGGCGCCAACGAAACATCAGGCTAAAAAGCGCATACCATGCACCGCTCACCATACTAAAGCCGGGAAATATTTTGATGTTGTCGATCTGTTCTCCGGGTTTAACCGGATGCAGCCTCTCGTGTGGGATACCCTTGGTTTCCACAATTTCACAAACATCCTCCGAAGCCAGCACCATTCCGGCTGGCACTTCAGTTATGCGTCCTATATGATCTCTATGGGCATGGGTAATGCAGATATATTCCACGCCCGAGTCGGGCTCATGGGTGAAGTCAGGGTCAATCAAAATATGATGATCTCCCTGGATTTCGACACAGGAATGACCTCGGTAGCGTATTCTCAATTCAACCACCTTTTTTATTGTAAAGAGTATTGCAATGCATTAAATTGATGTATGATTATTTTGAAATGCCATTACCATGATTTGCCTGGCGGCATGAATTTTCCGGTTTTGCGAAGGGTTTGCCATTGATCACTAAGCCAAGGGAAAAGCCGTAGAAGCATGATAATAATCAAGGAGGCAACCGCCCAAAGCCTGGCTGGCTGTATTCCTGCCAATGCCATTCCGACCAAACCCAGCGGTAAACCGACCACACCAATCCACGGCGCCCAGCGTTTCCACAAGACCAACACGGCGCCGACTCCCAAACCGGGTAAAATAGCCGGCCAGCCCAGCCATAAAGCAGCTCCTAATGAAGCCGCCATACCTTTTCCACCATTACGAAAACCGCTATAGACCGGCCAGTTATGCCCGACTACCGGAGCACAGGCGGCTGCAACAAGCCAACCACCGTGGATATTGAACTTATCCGCCAGCGCCACCGGCAGGATACCTTTCCCAATATCGAAAAGTATTACAAAGACTGCAGCCCAAAATCCTGCTTTGCGATAGATGCCCGCCCCGCCGGGATTTTCATTCAACTCCTGCATGGAATGCCCAATCTTGCGCCGTGCAATCCATTCAGCAGGGAGGAGGGAGCCGATCAGGTAGCCTCCTACTACAATGAACAAGGCGACCCAAGCGGATCCCTCCAAGCCAGCCTCCTTAATCATAGTAATAACCTAACCCGACCAACCCCGGACCTGTATGTACACCCATAACGGGAGTAAACTCAGAATGAAAGATTTCTTTGGGTTGCAATACTTGCAAAGCCAATTCCTCCAATTGCTGGGCTTGTTCTTGGGCGTCTGCTTCCATGACAGCCAGATACAAGGTTTTGTATCCATTGGTTTGGTGCGCAACATGATCCACAATGGCTTGTAGAGCACGGTTATCCCCGCGCACGCGGCTCAAAGGTGCAACGATTCCCTCCTCATCAACAAAAAGGATGGGTTTGATTTTGATCAGGCTGCCTGCCATATAAGCAGCCTTACCAATGCGCCCGCCGCGTGCCAAGTAATCTAGCGTTTCTACCGTGGCGGCAATTCCGGTGCGTTTTTTCGCGTCCTCAGCCGCTTGGATGACTTCCGGCATTGATTTCCCTTCTGCAGCGGCGCGGGCAGCCGCAATGGTGATAAAACCTTGAGATATAGCCGCCTGTCGCGAATCGAATACCTCGATCTGGCGATCGGGAAAATTGCCCCGGATTAATTCGGCTGCTTGACAAGCTGTGCCGTAAGCCATGCTCAATTTGGAGGATAGCGTTATGCACAGTATCGCAGGCGCACCTGCTTCCAGCTTATCGCGGAAAGTTTCATAATACTTTCCAACCGAAGGGGCAGTAGTAGTTGGCATGATGTTTTCCGAGCGCATGCGTCGATATAATTCTGATGGCGCCAGATCCACCCCATCCTGGTAAGGCGTTCCTTCAATTTGGACGATCAAGGGTATGATGGTAATGCCCAACTGCTGTGCTACTTCCGCAGGAACTTGGGCAACGCTATCGCCAATTACAGCGACTTCTAAAGGTTTCTTCGTAGTAGTTTGAGACATAGAGGCATCCTTTTTTGACTAGCTCAAATTCAAAAAATATTGTTCAGTTAGCTCTCTTCCAATGTTAATCATTTCTTCCGTTTGGGATAAATCCCACACCGGAGGAACATTGTTGGCTTTCAAATTAATGAGATGAAGTTTGAGGTTCGGTTTTTGACACACCACTTCGATCTCTAGTTCTGTGGTGTAATCCAGTAGGCTGCCCAGCGCTCGCACGCCGATGGAATATATCCCATTCATTTGCGTGTTCTGCACACTTTGAGGGCGGACGAGATTGAGCGCGTAGATTTCATCTGCGCCTCGTTCCACTGCCACACGAAGGGGTAAATTGGAACAGGCGCCTCCATCCACATAAACACTGCCATTAACTCGCCAGGGCGAGAAAAGCGGCGGTAAAGCCGTGCTGGACATGACAGCATCTCTCACGGATTCATTTGGATCATCGCCAAAAACATGCAGTTCCCCGTCGATGAGACTGACTGCGGTAATGAAAAGTTTAGGGTGGGTGAATTCACCCATTTTTCGCTCGCCGAGAGCCCAATTATTAGCAAAGTATTGGCGTGATTCTTCGTTGTATAAACTATTCCGCCCTAACGCCAGACGCATGATGGCAGTCCCCCGATTGAAAGATGGCGTATGCTTAGGCAAGTCGTCCTGCCAGAACTGCTTCATGGTGCGAATACCTTCTAAAGTTGGGTCGGATGCGAACATAGCTGCATTAATCGCACCGGCTGAAACGCCTACCAGCATATCTGGAAATATGCCTTTCTCGATCAAGACTTCCAGAGCACCCAACTGCAAAGCACCGCGATTTCCTCCACCACTAAGTACGAATGCTTTCATATGAATCTCCTCGTATATTCATTATTTCCGAATAAAACGAAAATATCATATAAAAAATTTTATGTATTAACTGACTACATAAGCGAGACTTCTCGAATCAGTTCTGCCAGACGATTCAGTTTATCCGGGTTCAGGGCAACAACGGCTGACAGAATCTGACCTGCCCGGCTCAATAACAAGCTACCCAAGCGATAATACAACCGCTTCGAGATGGCCAGATGAATACCCAGCCCGATCAACGCACTCAGGCTGGCGGCAACGGGCAATTCCTGGTTCGAGAAAGCCTTTTGCACATTGGTTAATTCCTCTTGCTCATCCATTTGATTTAGATTGAGCACAATGGCTGTGGTTATGTTTGCCAGGTTGGGGAGCGATACGGCTGATTCATCCGGAAAGTTATCAAGCAATTCCTCCACCACCTGCTCAAAATCTTTATCCTGGCAATTTTGAACTTGCTGTAATATCCGAGCTTCCGCCTGCCGCCACTCTTCATGATTATGCACATCGCTACCCGCAAGCGTGCGTAACTGTCTAATAGCCAAGATACTGGGATGAAAAGCAACCATTGGACGGCCCGGCCCGCTTGGCGTTTCAGAGCGTTGATATTCCGACTCAACCATTCCATATTCTTCGAGCAGGCGCAACATTTCATAAGCGCTCACCGGGATTACACCTAGGCGCTTTGCCAAAGCAGTTTTATGAACTGGCTTTCCATCTTCGTGATAAATATCCACAAGTTTTGCCAGTACTTCTTTTTGCCGGCGAGAGAGTT
>JBDKUB010000124.1:0-4765 GCA_039679915.1 Anaerolineaceae bacterium | reverse complement strand
TCTTGACCGGCAGCTAATATGGCTTGAATAGCATAAGCCGTCGAATTGGCATCACTATCCGTACCCCATAAAGAGTTGGGGTCATATGGGAATCCGCCATCTGTGTTTTGCGCAGACAAGAGATAGTTCAAGCCACTCGTTATTATGGTAGAGGATATCGGTTCTCCGTTTGCTATAAGTGCTTGTATCGCCAAGGCAGTGGAATTGGTATCTGTCCCGTAGCCGGTTCCCCATTCCCAGCCGCCGTCTGATTGAATGAGGCTTCTAAGGTAATTTATTGCTGTATCGGGGGCATTCTCCCCTTTGGCATTAACGCCTAACATCGCCCAAGATTGAGGTCCTGCACCTTCAGCATATACCCCGGTATTCGGGTTAAATTCTTTTGAGGGAGATTGTGTATTGTATGGAAAGCACCAATGAGCACCTGTTATTCCTACTGAAAATTTACCGGCTGATGCAGCTCCGCTGTTGGAATAAGTAGCGCCATTATGTAATAGATATGCAGCCAATGATTTTTGGTTGCCTGATTTACGCCAATCGACTGGTGAGATATTATTCGATGCTATGGAGAGCAGCATCTCTATTGAACTGCTGGACGTTCCATAGCCGCCATCAGGATATTGCAATGTTAGCAGATAATTCAACGCCTCATTTGCAGCGGTTAAATGAGTAGCTGGGGGGAGAGAGCCTATACCCCATTCACCCCAACGCCACCCTTCAATGGCACCATCATTGAGGCTGGTATCACTTGCACCTGTGAGGTAGCCTTGCCAACTGCTTCCATCCCAATAACTATATTCCCAAAATGAAGAAGAACAAAAACAATTGTCTGCCGGGCAACCTATCCCTGCAATACTACATACCGCAACCCCAAAGGCTGTGTTAGCTGTTATAACATCTTGGTTAGCCAGCTTCAGTGCATCCAATCCATTAATTGGAGATAGAAATGAGATTTCCCTGATCCATCTTTCGTCATTTGAAGTTTGAATTATGACATAACCCTGATTAGTCCCATTTGCTTTGGCTGCAGGAATGAAGATCCCCAACAGGAGTAATAGAAGAAACAGTGCAGCAGTAAAAGAAGCGAATATCCATGATTTTTTCATTATTATTCTCCTTTTTCAAATTGATTAAAAAATAAAAGCGGTCTTCGCTAAGAAAACCGCCTTAATAAACGAAACCCGCCCAAAAGGGCGGGAGGCTATCATCAAGGATATCGGATAAAAAAGGAAACTTTGGGTTATATCCGACTTCCCGGCCTCCCCAACCGCGAAGGAGAAACGAGAAAGATAGAGGAAGGAATTCGGACTCCAGTATGAGAACTGTTACCGCTGCGGGACAGTGCCGGACTCTTTGTTGAAACAAACCACCGGCTTTCCCTATTACTCGCTACGCATCCGGGCGATTAGCGAACCTTTATCTTTGATATTTAGTTTCGATTATGTTATTCCAGGATAGGTTTTTTGTCAAGGAAATGATGGATAAAAAGTGATTATTAATTGATCGAAGATAATTAAAAATTTATTCCAAAATAATATTGACCATTATTGATAATATAGGTATAATTATCATTCGTTTAATGGGTCTAGTATATTCTCCGTGGTGCGTTTTTATAACGATCTAATGATGATTGCCACAATTATTCCAATGGGTGGTTTCACCAATTGATACCACGTTAACCAATCCTGCCCGAAGTTATTTATCACAGGAGTCTCTCTATGGCATCCAAATTGCCGCGAAAAACTTATGCTCGATTTGATGTAAAGCTTAATTTACCAGAATTAATTGAAGTCCAATTGGATTCTTTTAATCGTTTAAAAACGGAAGGCTTAGCCGATTTATTCGATGAAATCTCTCCTATCGAATCCTATAACAAAGGGATGAAATTATATTTTCCAAGCCATGATCCAGAAATGAAAGATTGGAATTTAACGTATTGGTTTGGAGAACCAAAGCACACTATTGAAGAATGTGTCGAACGAGATTTAACCTACGCCTCACCATTATATGTTTCTGTGTTGCTCCAAGGACCTGATATCGCAGATCCAATCAAACAAGATATATTTCTGGGTGATTTCCCCGAAATGACCGAAAAAGGTACTTTCATTATCAATGGCACAGAACGGGTTGTCGTATCCCAATTGATCCGCTCACCAGGCGTGTATTTTGAAGCACTTGCCGATCGGGCTACCGGACGAAAATTAGCCATGGCAAAATTGATTCCGGACCGCGGCGCCTGGATGGAGTTCGAAACTCGTAAGAGTGATTACTTGACCTTACGGTTCAATCGAAAACGAACTGTGCCCATTACGATTTTCTTACGCGCTTTAGCTGCCGTAGATGATGGGTTGGATAATTCCCCTCTTAAAGAAGGGACCGATGAGGAAATACTGAATATCTTCAGCGATGTGGATAATAACCCTGACCGCATGTTCATCGCCTCTACATTCAACCAGGAACCCGAATGGGAAATCCCTGCCAAAATGACCGTCGCGCAGGTAGCTTTATTGGAATTCTTCAAGCGCATGCGTCCCGGCGATCCGGCGACTTTGGAAAATGCCAAGGATTTTCTGGAGGAGCAGCTCTTTGATCAGAGACATTATGACCTGGAACGGGTGGGACGCTATAAACTAAACCAAAAGTTGGAATTGCACGACCGTGTCCCTATAACCCGGCGCACAGTGACCAAATGGGATATCATCCGATTAGTACGGCGGATGATCATGATCAACAACGAAACCCAGGCTCCGGATGATATCGACCATCTGGGTAACCGACGTGCTAAAACCGTGGGCGAATTGATCCAGAATAAATTGCGGATTGGGTTACGCCGAATGGAACGAGTAATCAAAGAAAGAATGTCCATCCGTGATCAGGATCAACTTTCACCAATCACATTGATCAACATTCGTCCGGTGGTAGCCGCCTTACGCGAGTTCTTTGGTTCAAGCCAGCTTTCCCAATTTATGGATCAAACCAATCCTTTAGCTGAATTACGCCATAAACGTACTTTATCCGCTTTAGGTCCCGGCGGTCTTCGCAGAGAACGGGCAGGTTTCGATGTGCGAGATGTTCATCACTCTCACTATGGACGGATTTGCCCAATCGAGACACCCGAAGGTCCAAATATTGGGTTGATTGGGCGTTTGGCATCCTTTGCTAAAGTCAATGAATATGGCTTTATCGAAACTCCCTATAGACGGGTCCGTCGGTCTTTGTCACCAGATGATCCGCGATTAGTAGGCAGGGCACTGCGGGAAAACATTGTCAATTCCAAATCTGGCGAAGTAATTGCCCAAGAAGGCGAACGCATTACTGAAAAAACAGCAAAGGCAATCAAGAAAGTTAAAAAAGACGAGGTATTGATTGTTCCCTTTGTAACCGATGAAGTAGAGTACCTATCCGCGGATGTAGAGGATAAATTTAGGATTGCCCAAGCGAACGCGCCGCTTAATGAGTATTCGGAATATATTCGCCGGCGTGTTTCGTCTCGATATCTCACCGGTTTTATCTTTTAACCACCCCTCGATATTGATTATAGGGATGTTGCCCCTCATCAAATTGTGGGAATTAGCGCAGCATTGATCCCGTTTCTCGAACATGATGATGCCAATCGAGCGTTGATGGGATCGAACATGCAAGCCCAGGCGGTACCATTACTGCGTCCTGATATTCCACAGGTTTCAACAGGAATGGAAAGTGACGCCGCTATGGATTCCGGTCAGGTAATCATCGCTGAGGAAGATGGCGAAATCGTATCGGTAACCGGAAGTAAGATTGTTGTCAGGGCGAGCGATGGGAAAACGCATCATTACACGCTGAGAAAGTATCAACGTTCCAATCAAAGCACCTGTATCGATCAACGGCCAGCAGTGGTTAAAGGGCAGGTCATTAAAAAGGGTGATGTCATTGCCGATTCTTCTTCTACTGAAAGTGGCCAGCTAGCTTTGGGACAAAATGTTGTGGTTGCCTTTATCTCTTGGGAAGGTGGCAACTATGAAGATGCCATATTGATTTCCGAGCGATTGGTACAAGACGATATGTTCACCTCGGTGCATATCGAGAAGTACGAAATCGAATCACGGGATACTCGCCTCGGTCCGGAAGAAATAACCCGTGACATTCCCAATGTTGGTGAAGACGCCATCAAAGATCTGGATGAACGAGGCATTATCCGAGTTGGGGCAGAGGTAGGACCAAATGAAATCCTGGTTGGAAAAATTTCACCCAAAGGCGAAAAAGAACTTACCCCAGAAGAACGTCTCCTTAGGGCAATTTTTGGTGAGAAATCTCGGGATGTAAAAGATACATCTTTGCGCATGCCCCATGGCGAGCGCGGGAAGGTGGTCGAAGTCAAAGTATTCACCAGAGAAGATAACGCCGATCTCTCGGCGGGTGTCGATATGATGGTGCGTGTCTCGGTGGCTCAGAAGCGCAAGATAACAGCCGGGGATAAAATGGCTGGGCGACATGGAAACAAAGGCGTCGTTTCGCGGGTTGTACCGGTAGAAGATATGCCAATGTTGGATGATGGTACACCAATAGATATCATTCTGAATCCATTGGGAGTACCAGGACGAATGAATATTGGTCAGGTAATGGAAACTCACCTGGGTTGGGCTGCCAGCCGTTTGGGTTTCGAGGCATTATCTCCGGTGTTCGATGGTGCCAATGAATTCGAAATCGAAGCGGAGCTTGCGCGAGCCTGGTTGATCGATCAGGCTTGGAAGCAAACCGGGGAAAAAGCCTGGGAATGGATAAAGCA